>NZ_JAEMQB010000094.1:0-13226 GCF_022759015.1 Tibeticola sp.
AGGAACTCGGCGATGTTGTCGTTGGCGTGAAAACGCTTGCGCGCGGCACGCAGCCGCTCCCGAATCTTGGGCGAGACGGGGGTTCCTTAGGCGGTGTCGGTCGGGGGCATCGTGCAGGCATTCGGAAAAACAGAGGAAGATCGTAACAGCCGCGGCAGCTGCCGTCGCACGGCTGCCGGCTCAACCCTGCCCAACGGTGGGTTGAGCCTTGCCTCAGTAACTGCGGCCGATCAATGCGATGCCCAGCCGCACCAGCATCAGCGCAACCGCGTCGAGCAGACGCTGGTGCCAACGGCGCACGGCCAGATCGCTCCCGTCGATCGCACGAGCACCCCTGCGAATGGCGTCGCCCAGGCGCTCGTGCAACGCACGCGCGAAGCCCCCATCCTCGATGATGACGTTGGCCTCATGCGCCAGCAGCAGGCTCAGGGGCTCGAGATTGGACGAGCCCACCGTGGCCCAAGGCCGCGGACCCTCGGGGTCGACCACCGCCACCTTGGCATGCAAAAAACTTTCCTGGTACTCCCAGATCTCGATGCCTGCCGCGAGCAGTCGCGCGTAAAGCGAACGCGCCCCATGGTGCTCGAAAAAATATTCATACCGCCCCTGCAGCAACAGCCGCACCCGCACGCCGCGGCGAGCCGCCGAGAACAGCGCTTGCAACACGCGGCGGCTGGGCAAGAAGTACGCGCTGGCCACGACCACCTCGGTGCGTGCCGTCGCGAGCGCGCGGCGGTAAGCACGCTCGATCGACTGGCGCTGGCGCAGGTTGTCGCGCAGTACCAGCGTCGCCCGCGCCACCGGCCGCAAGCCCAACAGCGCGGCCCAACGCCGAAAAGCCTTCGGCTCGGCCGAGGCTGCGGGTGCCGGCGCCAAGGCGGCCTCGAGCGCCGCCATCGCAGGCTGCAACTGCGCCGACCGGGCCGCCCGCGCTGACTCGGTGCGCCACCATTGCTGCGCCATGACCTGCTGGGCCTGTTGCGCCACGGGGCCGGCGACCGCCACCGCGAAATCCAGCCGGGGCCGCGCGAGCAGCCCCCGTTCTGGGTCATGCCGATCGTCGAGCACGTTGATGCCGCCGCAGAACAGCAGCTGACCGTCCACCACGCAAAGCTTGCGGTGCATGCGCCGCCAGCGGCTGGGCAAGGCCAGACCGAGCGCCCCCAAGGGTGCGTAAACCACCCAACGCACACCGGCCGAATCCAACCGGCCCCGCCAATGCGCGTCCAGCGTGCGCGTGCCCACGCCATCGACCAAGACCCGAACCGCGACGCCGCGCAAGGCCGCGCGCTCGAGGGCCTGCACCAGCTGGGCTGCCTCGCCCTGGGGCTCGAAAATGTAGGTTTCGAGCCAAACCGATTCCGTCGCCTGCTCGATCGCCTCGGCCATCGCCGGGAAGAGGGAGCGACCGCCTTCGAACAGACGAGCCGAAGTGTCGGCCGAGGGCGGACGAATCGTCGTCGCCATCGCTGCGTCAGCTCACGAAACGAAACTCCGCAATCAGCGGCAGGTGGTCGGACATGCGCGCCCAGATACGGCCCCGGGGCACGTGGATATGCAAGGGCTCGAGGCCACGCGCGTAGACATGGTCGAGCTGCACGACCGGCAGCCGCGCGGGATAGGTGGGACAGCGCTGCGTGTCCGCCGAGCGCAGCCCCATCGCGTGCATTTCGCGCTCGATCCGTGTGCCCCAATCGTTGAAGTCACCGGCGACGACCAGAGGCGCGGCGGCCGGGATTTCGCGCTCGATGTAGCGCCCGAGCTGCGCGACCTGGCGCAGGCGACTCGCCGGTATGAGCCCGAAATGCACCACGATCACATGCACATCGCGCCGCGCGACCTGCACCCGCGTGTGCAGCAGGCCCCGCTGCTCGAAACGATGGTCGGACATGTCCTCATGCCGACACTCGAGCACCGGCCAGCGCGAGAGGACGGCATTGCCGTGCTCCCCGTGCCGCGTCACCGCATTGGTGCGGTAGACGGCTTCGTAACCCTCAGGGGCGAGGAAATCGGCCTGCGGCAGATCCGGCCATTGCGTGAACTGCTCGGACAGCCGGCGATGATGCTTGCGCACCTCCTGCAGGCAGACGATGTCGGCATCGAACTGCTCGATCGCCAGCGCCAGGTTGTGGATTTCCAGCCGGCGCGCCGGCCCGAGCCCCTGGACACCCTTGTGGATGTTGTAGGACACCACCCGCAGGATTTGGCTGTCTCGACTCATGATCCTAATTCCGGCAGTTGGGCGGGCCGTCAATTGCCGCACGCGCGATCATCGGCATTTTCGAGAAACCGCGGCAACATCAGGATCGCTTCGGCGTTGCTCGACGAAGCGCAACGGTCGGCCGCCGCACGCCACGGCAACCAGACCGCGTGGCGATGTTCGGTCGGCGAGAGGCGCACGGCCACGGGCGCGTCGAGGGTCAGGCCGAACACGCGCTCGACATTGAAGACGACCTCGGGCGCATAGCGATGCCGCCACTGCGGATAGATCGGGTAGACGTTTTCGATGCCCCAATCGCGCAGCCGCGACTCGAGCGGGGATCCCACGCGGCAGTCGATCCCGGTTTCCTCGAACACCTCGCGCCGCGCCGCCGCTTCGAAGGGCTCGTCCGGCCGGTCTTTGGCACCCGTGACCGATTGCCAATACGGAACGCCAGGCTCGAGGCCCGAGACCCGCTCGAGCAGCAGCACGTCGAGATCCCGCGTGTGGATGACCACCAACACCGACTCGGGAATCTTCCAATGCTCCGGTCGGCCCGAAGCATGGGCACCGGCACCCACGGTGGCTCACTCGCCGAGGTACGCGGCCCGCACCTTGGGGTCGTCCAGCATGGCCCGCGCGGGGCCGCTCATCGTGATCTGGCCCGAATCCATCACGTAGCCCCGATCGGCAATCGACAGCGCGCGGCTGGCGTTTTGTTCGACCAGCAGAATCGTGACGCCCTGCCCGTGTACTTCCTTGACCACCTCGAAAATCTTGTCGACCATGATCGGCGACAGGCCCATCGACGGCTCGTCGAGCAAGAGCACCTTGGGGCGGCTCATCAGCGCGCGCCCCATCGCCAGCATCTGCTGCTCGCCGCCCGACATCGTCCCCGCGAGCTGATCCTTGCGCTCGCGCAGCCGCGGGAAGATCGTGAACACGCGCTCCATGTCGGACGCGATGCCGGCCTTGTCCGAGCGGATGTAGGCCCCCATCAACAGGTTCTCGACGATGGTCATGCGGGTGAAGATCCCCCGCCCTTCCGGGACCATGGCCAGGCCCTGCTTGACCAGATCCCACGGGCCCTGTCCGCGGATGCTCTTGCCGAGGTATTCGATGTCGCCCGCGTTGATCGGCAGCGTACCCGTGATCGCCTTCATGGTCGTGGTCTTGCCCGCGCCGTTGGAGCCGATGAGGGAGACGAGTTCGCCCTCATGCACCTCGAAGTCCACGCCCTTGACGGCCTGAATGCCGCCGTAGGCAACCTTGACGCCCTTGACCTTCAGCAGTGTCGTTGTCATGTCAGTGTCCTCCCGTGCCGAGGTAGGCCTCGATCACCGCGGGGTTGCTCTGCACCTCCGCCGGCGTGCCCTCTGCGATCTGCTTGCCATAGTCCAGCACGGTCACGCGGTCGCACAAACCCATGACCAGTTTGACGTCGTGCTCGATCAGCAGAATCGTGCGGTTGTCCTTGCGGATGCGGTCGATGAGCTCGCGCAGCATGACCTTCTCGGTGGCGTTCATCCCCGCAGCGGGTTCATCGAGCGCGATAAGCTGGGGGTCCGTGGCCAGCGCACGCGCGATTTCCAGGCGGCGTTGATCGCCATAAGACAGCGTGCGCGCCTTGAAATCGGCGTATTTGCCGATGCCCACATAGTCGAGCAGCTCACGTGCGCGCTGAGCAATGGCGGCCTCCTCGGCCAGAAAACCCGGGGTGTGGAAGATCGCACCGAGCAGCCCCGACTGGGTGCGGATGTGGCGCCCGACCATCACGTTCTCCAGCGCCGTCATTTCGGCGAAGAGCCGAATATTCTGAAACGTGCGCGCAATGCCGGCGCGGGCCACTTCATGCACCGCGGTCGGCTGATAGGGCTTGCCCGCCAGCTCAAATGTCCCGCTGTCGGGCGTGTACAGCCCGGTGATCACGTTGAAGAACGTGGTCTTGCCGGCTCCGTTGGGGCCGATGAGTCCGTAGACCTGCCCCCGACGAATGGTGATGCCCACGTCGGAGAGCGCCTGCAGGCCGCCGAAGCGCTTGGAGACGCCGGTGACTTTCAAAACGATGTCTGCTGTCGTCATGCTGTGCCTCTCACTTGACCTGCTGCAATGCCTTGCCATGCTCCGGCGCGGGCCACAGGCCGCGCGGACGCAACAGCATCACGACGATCATCGCCAGCGCAATCAGCAACTGACGCAGAATGGCTGCATCGAGCCGCCCGTCGGTCATCGCTTGCAAGGGGCCGGCGACATAACGCAGCACCTCGGGCAAAGCCGAGAGCAGCACGGCGCCCAGAATCACGCCCGGCAAATGCCCGATGCCGCCGAGCACGACCATGGCAACGATCATGATGGACTCCATCAGGCTGAACGATTCGGGCGAAATGAAACCCTGGAAGGCCGCGAACATCACGCCCGAGACGCCGCCAAACGTGGCACCCATGCCGAAGGCGAGCAGCTTCATGTTGCGGGTGTTGATGCCCATGGCCTTGGCCGCGATTTCATCCTCGCGGATGGCCATCCACGCACGACCAATGCGCGACAGTTCGAGGCGGTGGCTGATGACGACCGCAAACACGACCAGCACCAGGAACAGGTAGTAATAGGCCGAAACCGAGGCCAGCTCAAAACCCCCGATCGCGATCGGCCGGTTGAGATCGATACCGAAGAACTTGATCGAATCGATCTGACCGATGCCCTTGGGTCCGTTGGTGATGTTGATCGGCGCATCGAGATTGTTCATGAACACGCGGATGATTTCGCCGAAACCCAGCGTCACGATGGCCAGATAGTCGCCGCGCAGCCGTAGCGTCGGCGCCCCGAGCAACATACCAAAGAAAGCTGCAAGCCCGGCGCCCACGGGAATGATGAGCCACAGCGGCATGTGCAGACCCGCCGGGAACATCGCCGCGATGGCCGGGAAATTCTGCGTCAGGTGGGGTGAGGCCAGCAGCCCGTACATGTATGCGCCGACGGCAAAAAACGCCACATAACCGAGGTCGAGCAGGCCCGCATAGCCGACCACGATGTTGAGGCCTATGGCCAGCAACACATACAGCAGCGCCATGTCGGCGATGCGAACCCAGGCGTTGCCGACGCCTTGCAGCACCAGCGGGACGATGAGCAGCGCCAGGCCGCCCGCGAGCATCAGAACCGTCTTGTTCGATTTCATGATTGAGACTCTCCCGAGTTCAAGCGCGGTCGGCGACACGCTCACCCAGCAAGCCCGAGGGCCGCAAGGTCAGCACGAAGATGAGAACGATGAAGGCGAAGATGTCCGAATAATTGCTGCCCAGGACGCCGCCCGTCAAAACGCCGATGTAGCCCGCACCGATCGATTCGATCAGCCCCAACAGAATGCCGCCCACGACGGCGCCGGCCAGGTTGCCAATCCCGCCGAACACCGCCGCCGTAAAGGCTTTGAGTCCGGGCAGGAAGCCCATGGTGTGCTGCACCGTTCCGTAGTTGGACGCATACATCACGCCCGCAATCGTCGCCAGGATCGCGCCGATGACAAAGGTGGCCGAAATGACGAAGTCAGGCTTGACCCCCATGAGTGCGGCCACGCGCGGGTTCTCAGCCGTCGCACGCATCGCGCGGCCCAGGCTCGTGTAATTCACGACGTACATCAGCGCCGCAAGCGACACCGCCGTGAGCCCGAGAATCATGATCTGCGTCGACGTGATCACCGCGCCCCCCACGTCGAAGGGCTCGACCGGCAGCAGCGTCGGATAGGGCTTGTAGTTGGGCTTCCAGATGATCATTGCCAGCGTCTGCAGCAGAATCGACATGCCGATGGCGGTGATCAGCGGCGCGAGCTTGGGGCTGTTGCGCAGCGGCCGATAGGCGACCTTCTCGATGGTGTAGTTCAGCGCCGCGGCGACCACGCAAGAGATCGCAAGCGCAATGAGCAACACCAGCCAGCCCGGGGCACCCGGCATCGACGACTGCATCCAGCCGATGATGGTCCAGCTCGTCAAGGCGCCGACCATCAGCACCTCGCCATGGGCAAAGTTGATGAGGTTGATGATGCCGTAGACCATGGTGTATCCCAGGGCCACCAAGGCATACATACTGCCCAGGACCAGACCGTTGATGATCTGTTGCAGCAGAATTTCCATATGTTTCTCCGTTTCGATAAGCGGATCGGAGCAGCATGGCTTGCCCGCGGGTGCGACAGGCCGCCCCGGATCGACACGAGCCTGATGGGTGCGCGCGACCATCCAGCAAAAAGCCCGCCGGGTGTGGGCCGGTGGCGGGCGTGGGGTCGATTGTAGCCAAGGCCATCGCAGCCAAGGCCGTGGATGAGGGCGGGTTTACCCGGGGAAACGCACGGTGGCGTGGCGCCCCGCGCGGGCTTCACCCAGGCCCCGAGGGACCATCGGCCGCGTCGGGTTCCGCGGCGGCAGCGCTGCGGTCCCGGGCGCGCAGCTGCGCGAGCCGCTCGGCGATACGGATCTCGAGGCCGCGGTCGACCGGCTCGTAAAACCGCTGCCCTTCGAGGCCCTCGGGCCAATAGCTTTGCCCCGCCGCGTAGGCCTCGGGTTCGTCGTGCGCGTACCGGTAGCCGCGCCCATAGTCGAGCTGTTTCATCAGTGCGGTTGGCGCATTGCGCAGATGCATCGGAACCGGTCGAGTCGCATCGGCCTTCACCCACGCGCGCACCGCGTTGTAGGCCTTGTAGACCGCATTGGACTTCGGGGCCACCGCCAGATAGACGACGCACTCGGCCAGAGCCAGTTCGCCTTCAGGGCTGCCGAGACGCTCGTAGACCTCGGCCGCATCGAGCGCCAAGCGCAGGGCGCGCGGGTCGGCGAGCCCAATGTCCTCACTCGCCATGCGCACCAGCCTGCGCGCGAGGTAACGCGGGTCGGCTCCGCCATCGAGCATGCGCACGAACCAGTACAGCGCGGCATCTGGGTTCGAGCCACGAACGCTCTTGTGCAAGGCGCTGATGGTGTCGTAGAACTGATCGCCCCCTTTGTCATAGCGGCGCAGGCGCTCGCCCAGCACGCGCTCGAGCCAGGCCACGGTCACCGTCTCGACCGGTTCGCGTCGCGCCACGAGCGCGAGGGTTTCGAGCGTGTTGATCAACCGTCGGGCATCGCCATCGGCGAACGCGACGAGGCGCTCGACTGCTGTAGTTTCAATAGCAGGAAGTGCTGATTTCTCGCCGGCACGCCGGAGAATTTCTTTCAAATCTTCGGATTCGAGCGGCTTCAGGACATAGACCCTTGCGCGCGACAGCAGCGCCGCATTGACCTCGAACGATGGGTTTTCCGTGGTCGCGCCGATGAAGGTGAACAGCCCGCTTTCGACATGCGGCAGAAACGCATCCTGCTGCGCCCTGTTGAAGCGATGCACCTCATCGACGAAGACCAGGGTGCGCTGGGGTGCCAAGCCGCTGCGCGCGGCCTCGGCGCGCTCGACCGCGTCGCGGATTTCCTTCACGCCACTGAGCACGGCGCTGATCGAAATGAATTGCGCATCGAACGCGTCGGCCATGAGCCGCGCGATCGTCGTTTTGCCCACGCCCGGCGGCCCCCAGAGGATGCAGCTGTGGGGCTGCCCGGTCTCGAACGCCAGTCGAAGCGGCTTTCCTTAGCCCAACAAATGCTGCTGACCCACCACCTCACCGAGCGTGCGCGGGCGCAGCTGCTCGGCCAGCGGGACGGCCCCAGGCAAGCCCGCTGCTGGCGTCATGGCCGCAGCACATCCGCCTTGGGCGGCGGTTTGAACTGGAACAGCGAGGCAGGAAGAGAGGGGTTGCGCTCGAAGTCCGAAAAGCGCAGCGTCGAGCGCTGACCGAACGCATCGAGAATTTCCAGAGCCACGAGATCGACCCCGCCGCGCCCCTCCCGCAGACCGACGCGGATCGACTGCAACGCCCCTTCGGCTTGGCGGGGTCGTGCCAGCACCCATTGCAGGCCCTCGACCTCCGGCCCATTTTCGAGCACAAAGTGGTTTTGCAAGGCGCTCACGCTGCTGGCGGTGGCGACGATGGCTGCCGGTGTCGAGGCGAGGGTCTGGGCCTGTGGACGAGCCGTCACCTGGTTGAGGTCGACATCGTAGAGCCACAAGGTTTGTCCGTCCGCAACGATGATCTGCTCGAACGGCTTTTTGTAGTCGAAGCGAAACCGCGCCGGGCGCTCGAACGCAAACAGGCCGCTCGACGTCTTCGTCCTCGGCGCGCTACCCTCACGCCCCGGTGTGGTCACGGTCTGGACGAAAGCCGCCCGGCCACTGCGGGTGCCGCGTATGAACACATCCAGTTGCTCGATCGCAGTTGGCTGCGCACGCACACCCGCACCCAGCATCGCGAAGCCACCCGCCAGAAGCAGACGGCGCCGGCGGATGGTGGAGCCTGGCGCGCTCATTCCCCACCTCCGCGGCCGCCGACGAGGATGTCGCGCTGGCCGCTGCTGGTGAGCGCGCTGACCAGGCCGGCTTTCTCCATGTCTTCGAGCAAGCGCGCGGCGCGGTTGTAGCCGATGCGCAGCTTGCGCTGCACGTAAGAGATGCTGGCCTTGCGGTCCTTGAGGACGATCTCCACCGCCTGGTCGTACATCGGGTCTTTTTCGCCACCGGCCTCGCCATCCTCGCCGAAGCCGCCGTCCTCGCCCTCGCCCGCGCCGCCTTCGAGCAGGCCCTCGACATATTCGGGCTCGCCCAGCGTCTTGAGGTAGGCCACCACGCGATGCACCTCATCGTCGCTCACGAAGGCGCCGTGCACGCGGATCGGAAAGCCCGTGCCCGAGGGCATGTAGAGCATGTCGCCCATGCCGAGCAAGGCTTCCGCGCCCATCTGGTCGAGGATGGTGCGGCTGTCGATCTTGCTGCTGACCTGAAACGCGATGCGTGTGGGGATGTTGGCTTTGATGAGGCCGGTGATCACATCTACGCTCGGGCGCTGCGTCGCCAGGATCAGGTGGATGCCCGCTGCGCGGGCTTTTTGCGCCAGGCGGGCGATCAGTTCCTCGATCTTCTTGCCCACCACCATCATCAGGTCGGCCAGTTCGTCGATCACCACCACGATGTGCGGCAGGCGATCGAGCGGCTCGGGCGCCTCGGGCGTGAGGCTGAACGGGTTGCCGATGGATTCGCCGCGCGCCTTGGCTTCATCGATGCGGGCGTTGAAACCGGCGAGGTTGCGCACGCCGAGCTTGCTCATGAGCTTGTAGCGCCGCTCCATCTCGGCCACGCACCAGTTGAGCGCATTGGCCGCCTGCTTCATGTCGGTGACGACCGGCGCAAGCAAGTGCGGAATGCCCTCGTAGACCGACATTTCCAGCATCTTCGGATCGATCATGATGAGGCGTACGTCTTTGGCCTCCGCCTTGTAGAGCAGCGAGAGAATCATCGCGTTGATGCCCACCGACTTGCCCGAGCCCGTGGTGCCAGCCACCAACACATGCGGCATCTTCGCCAGATCCGCCACCACCGGGTGGCCGACGATGTCCTTGCCCAGCCCGATGGTGAGCAGGCTCTTGGCGTCGTTATAGACCTGCGAGCCGAGGATTTCCGACAGGCGGATGGTCTGCCGCCGCGCGTTGGGTAGCTCGAGCGCCATGCAGTTCTTGCCCGGTATCGTCTCGATCACGCGGATCGAAACCAGGCTGAGCGAGCGCGCCAGATCCTTGGCGAGGTTGACGATCTGCGAGCCCTTGACCCCCGTGGCCGGCTCGATCTCGTAGCGCGTGATCACCGGCCCCGGCGAAGCCAGCACCACCCGCACCTCGACACCAAAATCCTTGAGTTTTTTCTCGATCAGCCGGCTGGTCATCTCCAAGGTCTCGGGCGCGACCGACTCTGGATGCACGGGCGGCGCATCGAGCAGGTCGATCTGCGGCAGGCGACTGTCGACGATCTCCTGGAACAAGGGCTTCTGCCGCTCCCGCGCCACGCGCGCGCTCGGCGGCGGCTCAGTCACGGGCACGGCAGCGACCCGCACCGGCACGGGCGGATGATCCTCACTCTGCCGCCGCTCCACCTCCACGACCGCCTCGCGCTCGAGGGCGGCCTGTCGGCCCAGGGCTGCATCCTCGGCCTGCTCGCGCCGCGCGCGCCAGGCCTCGATTCGGCCTTCGATCCATGCACCCAGACCCTCGGCGACCCGGGCCCACGAAAACCCCAGCACCCACGATACCGAAAGCAACAACAGGCCGATCGCAGTCAGCGCCGAACCGGTGTCCCCCAACCATTGCAACACCCACGGGCCCAACCATAGTCCCAGCACCCCGCCCGCCTTGGCCGGCAACAGCGCATCGAGCCGATGCAGGCGCGACCACTCGAGCGTCGCACTCGATGCCAGCAAGAGCAACAAGGCCAGCCCCCATCCCGCCCGCGCCCAGCCCGACCGGGAGGCCGCGCGACCGGCCGCCTCGTACGCCGTCCAGCGCCGCCGCACGGCCCGAAGCCCGGCCACGGCCCCCGCCACCCACAGCCACCAAACCGAAAACCCGAACGCATACAGGCCGAGATCGGCAATCCAGGCCCCCAGGCGCCCCGCCCAATTTCGAACCGGCGCGCCCTCCAGCCCCGAGGTCGACCATGCCGGATCCAGCGGGGAATAGGTCAAGAGGGCGATCAGCGCCAGCACCCACACCAAGACCGCAACCCCCAACAGGGCTTCATGGACGAGGGTCGGTCGGGCATCGTCGCCGGTTTCGGCAGCGATCGCCCCACGCCGCGAGCGGGAAGCATCAACGAAGGATGTCATGCGTACGCAAGGAAGCAGCGGCTTTTCGGACGAATTTCCAAGGCGGAAAAATTTGAAAACAGTGCGGCGGTGATGTGCGTGCATCGGCGGGCTGAACTCCCGAAAAACCGGTCGCGGCGCGCACCGCCGAGCAGCCGCAAGCATACGGCATCCCGGCGCGCCGCCTGCGTCGACGCCCCGCGAGCCGCCCCCGCCCTCAGCCGAGCTCGCCGAGGTGTTGGTGGATCAGCATCGACCCATCCTCGGCATATTCGACCAGACCGCGATCCTCGATGTCCTTCATCACGCGACTGACCATCTCGCGCGAGGCGCCCACCATTTTGGCCAAATCCTGACGCGACACTTTCTCACGAATGACCAGCTCCCCCGTGGCGGTGCGCGTCGCCCGCTCGAGCAACACCCGCGCGACTCGCCCGTACACATCCAGCAGGGCGAGCGACTCGATCTTCTGGTCGGCACGGCGCAAGCGCTGCACCAAGGCCCGCATGACCGCATACGCCATCGAGGTGTTCGCGGGCAGGCAGCGGGCGAAGTCTTCACGGGAGAGTTCGAGCACGTCGGTTTGGACTTCTGCGACCACGGTTGCCGAGTGCGGCTCGTCATCGATCAAGCTCATTTCCCCGAAATGTTCGCCGGGGAATAGCGTAGCCAGGATCACCTCCCGGCCGCGAGCGTCGCTGGCGATGACCCGCGCGCGCCCAGTGAGCACGATGTAGAGCTTTTCCGCCTTGTTGCCCTGTTCGACGATGCGTTCGCCGCGCCGAAACCGCCGCTTGACCACCGCATCGGCAATCAGCTCGGCCTGCGCGTCGGTCAGCAGCGAAAACAGGGGAACCCTTCGAATCAACTCACGGTTTGAAAGCAAAGCCATGACACCTCCCTGTTCACCCAAGGCCATGCTGAACCCGTCCCAGTAAAAGCGCGTATCCGGCCATGTGGAACGGGATTCAGCGCTGCTTAAGCCCCGTCAGTAAAATGGACCTTCACTTGCGATACCCCTGGAACCGTTCAACGACTCCAGAGGCCTCATCCAGACGGCCCGCAAGCTTCAACCCAGAACGAAACGCTATGGCAAGCATAGCGGAATCCAGGAAAGCGAATGATGGAACAAACCCTGCACAGCAAAGTCTTGATCCTGGGCTCCGGACCCGCGGGCTATACCGCAGCGATCTACGCAGCCCGTGCCAACTTGCAACCCACATTGATTACCGGCATGGCGCAAGGGGGGCAGCTCATGACCACGACCGAGGTCGACAACTGGCCCGGTGATGTGCACGGCGTACAAGGCCCGGACCTGATGCAACGGCTGCTGCAACATGCCGAACGTTTCCGCACGCAAATCATCTTCGACCAGATCCACCAGGTCGACCTGAGCCAGCGGCCGTTTCGCCTGAAGGGCGACAGCGGCCACTACACCTGCGATGCGCTCATCGTTGCGACCGGCGCCTCGGCGAAGTACCTCGGTCTGCCGTCCGAACAGGCGTTCATGGGTCGTGGCGTCTCGGCCTGTGCCACCTGCGATGGTTTTTTCTACCGCGACGAGGTTTGCTGCGTCGTTGGGGGCGGCAACACCGCGGTCGAAGAGGCGCTCTACCTCTCCAACATCGCCAAGAAGGTCTATTTGATCCACCGCCGCGACAAGTTCCGCGCCGAGCCCATCATGGTCGACAAGCTCATGGAGAAGGTGCAAGCCGGCAAAATCGAGCTCAAAACCTTCCGTACCGTTGAAGAAGTGCTCGGAGACGCCAGTGGTGTGACCGGTGTTCGCCTGCGCAACGTGCTCGATGGCAGCCTCGAAGACATCGCGGTCAAAGGCTGCTTCATCGCCATCGGACACTCCCCCAATACCGCCATCTTTGAAGGCCAGCTCGAGCTCGACAACGGGTACATCGTCACCCAAGGCGGCCGCCACGGCATGGCCACGATGACCAGTGTGCCGGGCGTGTTTGCCGCCGGGGACGTCCAAGACTACGTCTATCGGCAAGCCATCACGAGCGCCGGCACCGGCTGTATGGCAGCGCTCGACGCCCAGCGCTATCTGGAACAGGCCGGCGGCCAGCTATAATTTCAGGCTTTGCCAGTCTTGGCAGAAAAAGGAAAAGCTTGGGCCTTCCGGTCCAGCAGGGTTACCGCCACCCATCCATGGCGAGGTGAGGCCGCCAGCCGGTGAGCCGCGATCATGCGGTTCTGTGCAGAGGCTGCGGCCGTTTGATTGGAGTGTCCTCATGGCACGCGTCTGCGAAGTCACGGGCAAAAAGCCCATGGTCGGGAACAATGTTTCCCACGCCAACAACAAAACCAAGCGCC
>NZ_JAEMQB010000071.1:0-13722 GCF_022759015.1 Tibeticola sp.
AACCATGGCAACCAAAGGCGGACGCGAAAAAATCAAGCTGCAGTCCACAGCGGGCACCGGTCACTTCTACACCACGACCAAGAACAAGAAGACGACACCGGACAAGCTGTCGATCATGAAGTTCGACCCCAAGGCTCGCAAGCATGTCGAGTACAAGGAAGCCAAGCTGAAGTAATTCGGTTTACCGGCTTTCTCCCATAAAAAAACCCGCTGCATGCAGCGGGTTTTTTTATGGCAACGCTGAACAAGCCCCTCGCGCGCCGCGCATCCCGGCTGCGGGCGGTTTGCTTCGTTGCAAATCCTCGCCATAGCTTCGGCTATGGCTGCGGTTTGCGCCTCGCATCCCATCCCGCGGCCGGGCGCGCGCCATCACGGGAACTTATTCAGCGTTGCCTTAACTTTCAGCGTTTACACCCCTCAGCGCGCGAGGGGTTGTACCGATCAGGGTTGGCGCGCCTGAACCGCGCGCAACTGCTGCGAGAACTCCCGCAGCGCTGCGATGCCACTGTTCTCGGCCCGCCGGCACCATGCCTGAAGATCTGACGCCAGTTGTTCCCGCGTCCGGTTCGTACTGAGCCAAAGCTGACGCAATTCCTCGCGCATCGAGACCATCTGGTCGAGCACCGGGTTAGCCGCGCGCGCCTGCTCGATCTTGCTGCGAACATCCGCCGGAACCTTGTCGACATCGCGATGCAGCCAGCGCTTGACTGCCTGCAGTACCGAGGCGTCGAGCGCCTGCTGGCGCAGGGTCGGCAATTCCGCCCGAACCACCGCCCGCATACGCCGGGCATACGCGGCCATCACCTCGTAGCGGTGGGCAATCAGAGCTTCGAGCGTTCGCTCATCCGCAACGGGCCGTGCGACACCATAGGCCACACGCGGCGGGATCTTCTTCACCGTCGCAAGACCCAGGCTCTGCAAGATACGGATGTAGAGCCAGCCGATGTCGAACTCAAAGGGCTTGACCGACAGCTTGGCCGAAGTCGGATAGGTGTGGTGGTTGTTGTGCAGTTCCTCCCCGCCGATGATGATGCCCCACGGGAAAATGTTGGTGCTGGCGTCGGGCGCTTCGAAGTTGCGATAGCCCCAGTAGTGCGCCGCGCCATTGATGATGCCCGCAGCGGTCACCGGGATCCAGGCCATCTGCACCGCCCACACCGCCAGCCCCGCGGCGCCGAACAAAGCGAGGTCGACGATCATCATCAAACCCACGCCCTGCCACGAATAACGGGAATACAGGTTGCGCTCGATCCAGTCATCCGGCGTGCCGTGGCCGAAGCGGGCCAGCGTCTCGGCATTTTTGGATTCGGCGCGGTAGAGCTCCGCGCCTTGCAGCAGCACGGTGCGGATGCCGTGCACATGCGGGCTGTGGGGGTCTTCGGGCTGCTCGCACTTGGCGTGATGCTTGCGGTGGATCGCGGTCCACTCCTTGGTGACCATACCGGTCGTCAGCCACAGCCAGAAACGGAAGAAATGAGCCACGACGGGGTGCAAGTCCAACGCCCGATGCGCGGAATGCCGGTGCAGATAGATCGTGACGCTGGCGATGGTGATGTGCGTCATCACCAGGGTGAACAGCACGATTTGCCACCAGGAAGCCTGCCAAAGCCCATGTGCCAGCCAGTCGATCGCGGCGGAAAGAATCGGCGTATCCAAAAGACTCATAAACGAAAAACACCTCAAAACCGGGACGCAAAAAGCCGCACCCCATCTGCTCATTTTATGGCGCGCACGCGCCTGGAACACCGCAGCCCGCAACAAAGCCCCGCGAATTCGAGGACAGGGGCGCCGCGTGCGCCACGGTCGATCGGCGGTGGGCCGCGGCGCACCGTGTGGCCCGCGTCGAATTCACCGCAAACGCCGCGCCGATCTCGGCCGCGTCCAGCGTGTCACCCGCGGCGCTGCCAGACTGCCGCGAAGAAACCGTCGGTGTGGTGGCGGTGGGGCCAGAGCCGCAGAAAACGTCCGTCGGCCGTGCACAGAGCCTCGGCTTCGGCAAGCTTGAGACCCCGAAAGACCTCAGCCACGGGCAGGGGCTCGAATTCCGGATGGCGCTCGGAAAAGGCAGCGGCAATCGCCTCGTTTTCTTCGGGCAGCACGCTGCAGGTGGCATAGACCAGTCGGCCACCCGGTTTGAGCAGGCGCTGCGCACTCTCCAGTATGGCGGCCTGTTTGGTCACGAGTTCGGCGACGTCCTGAGGCGTCTGGCGCCACTTCAGGTCCGGGTTGCGGCGCAGCGTGCCCAACCCCGAACAAGGCGCATCGACCAGCACCCGGTCGATCTTGCCCGCGAGGCGCTTGACCCGCTCGTCGCGCTCGTGCGCCAGCGCCGCCGGATGCACATTCGACAGGCCACTGCGCGCCAAGCGCGGCTTGAGCGCCTCCAGCCGGTGCGCCGACGTGTCGAATGCATACAAGCGCCCGGTGTTGCGCATCATGGCGCCGATGGCGAGCGTCTTGCCGCCGGCCCCGGCGCAGAAGTCGACCACCATCTCGCCCCGGTGCGCATCGAGGATCCAGGCGAGCAACTGCGAGCCCTCGTCCTGAACTTCAATGGCCCCGCGACGGAAGGCTTCGATCTTTTGCAGCGCCGGCTTGCCTTCGATCCGCAAGCCCCAGGGTGAATACGGGGTTGGCGCCGCACGCACCCCGGCCTCGGCCAGCTCGCGCTGGACGTCGGCGCGCTTGGCAACGAGCACGTTCACCCGCAGGTCGAGCGGCGCGGGTTCATTGAGGCTGGCCGCCAGGGCCTCGAATGCGTCGCCCACTTGCGCACGAAGCGCATCCGCGAGCCAGTCGGGCAGGTTGTGCCGATGCTGCGGCAACCAAGCCTCCGGCGGGACTGCGTCGCAAGCGTCGAGCCACTGTTTTTCGGAGTCGCTCAGCGCGCTCTTGAGGAAGTCCCGTGGCCCGTGAAAGCCCAGGATCGCCAGCCGCCGTTCGCGCGGGCCCTGGCCCGATCGGGCGAGCGATTCGAAGCGCAGCTTGTGCCGCAGCACGTTGTAGGCGGTTTCCGCGAGCGTGGCCCGCTCTCGGGGCCCGAGTTGTTTGTGCTGGCGGAAGTACCGCGAAACGATGGCGTCGGCCGGATGATCGAAACGCAGAACCAGCGCCACGAGTTCGGCGCAAGAGTCCAATAGGGCTTTGGGATGCATGGGTGCTTGAGGTTGGATGCGCGCGCAGTCCCGTCACTGCCAGTCGCCAGTCAAAAAAAGGCCCTCAAGCTGCGACGGCTCGATGCCGACGCAGCCACTGGGCAATGGCTTGGGGATAGATGCGATGCTCCTGGCTCAGCACCCGCGCAGCGAGCTGCTCGGGTGTGTCGCAGGGCAGCACGGGTACGGCCGCCTGTTCCAGTATCGGGCCGTGATCCAGCTCGGCCGTCACTTCGTGGACGGTTGCTCCCGCAACACGGCAGCCCGCGGCGATGGCGCGCTGGTGGGTGTGGAGCCCCGGAAACGCCGGCAACAAGGATGGGTGGATGTTGAGCAAGCGCCCCGCGTAGCGCTCGACGAAGCCCGGGGTCAAGATGCGCATGAAGCCTGCCAGAACCACAAGCGCAGGCTCTTGGGGCTGCTCATAGCCATCGATCACCCGAGCCAGGGCTTCATCGAATGCTTCTCGGGTGGCGTAGGCGCGGTGGTCGACGACCTGCGTCTCGAGGCCGTGCTCGCGAGCCCAGGCGAGCCCCTTGGCCTCGGGCCGGTTGCTGATGACGGCTGCCACGCGAGCCCCGAAGCGCTCGGGCCACTGATCCCGCTCGGCCGCGGCGGCAATGGCCTGCATGTTCGAGCCGGTGCCGGAGATCAAAATCACGATGTTTCTCATTGCCTGCGATTATCCCTGCCATGACCCTGGACCCGAACACCCACGCTCACCCCGACGCCGCGACGCCCTGCCCGGCGCGCCCCTTGACGCCTACGGAAGCCCGCGTCCTGGGCACCCTGATGGAAAAAGCCCGCACGGTGCCCGACAGCTACCCGCTCACGCTACTGATGGTGCAGGCTGGCTGCAATCAGAAGACCAGCCGGGAACCGGTGATGCAGCTCGAAGAAGCCGAGGTGCTCGAAGCCCTCGAAGCGCTCAAGGCGCTCGACCTGGTGGTCGAGGTCGGCGGCGCGCGCGTGCCACACTACGAACACAAGGTCCAGCGCGCCCTGCGCATCCCCGAGCAGTCGGCGGTGCTGCTCGGGCTACTGATGCTGCGCGGGCCCCAGACGGCCGCTGAATTGCGGCAAAACGGCGAACGCTGGTACCGTTTCGCCGATGGGTCTTCGGTGGAAGCCTTCCTCGAAGAACTGCAGGCACGCCCGCCCGAGCGCGGTGGTGCCCTGGTCGTCAAGCTGCCCCGAGCACCGGGCGCGCGCGAGGCGCGCTGGATGCACCGGCTCTGCGGCGATCCGGAGCCCATAGGTGGCGCCGCCAGCGCGACAGTCGGCCAAGCAGCGGCGGCCATCCCCGCGCGTGTCGAGGCCCTGGAAGCCGAGGTCGAACGGCTGCGCGCGCAGGTCGAACGCCTGATGCGGGAACTGGGCTTGTCGCCGGATGGACAGTGAAAAGCGCACGCTCGTGCGCACAATGCCTGCTTCTTGACGCTCGGCCGACCGAACGGCTGACCCCACCCCACGGAGCAACGCCATGGACTTGGCTTTCACGCCTGAGGAACAGCAATTCCGAGAAGAGGTGCGCGCCTGGGTGCGCGCCAACCTGCCGCCCGACATCGCGCACAAGGTGCACAACGCCCTCACGCTCAGCCGCGACGACATGCAGCGCTGGGCGAAGATTCTGGGCAAGAAAGGCTGGCTCGGCTACGGCTGGCCCAAGCAGTTTGGCGGCCCGGGCTGGAACGCCGTGCAAAAGCATTTGTTCGAAGAGGAATGCGCTCTTGCCGGTGCGCCGCGCATCGTGCCCTTCGGGCCGGTGATGGTGGCGCCGGTCATCATGGCCTTTGGGACTCCGGAGCAACAGCAGCGCTTCCTGCCCGGCATCGCCAGCGGCGAGGTGTGGTGGAGCCAGGGCTACAGCGAGCCGGGCGCGGGCTCCGACCTCGCGTCATTGAAGACCCGCGCCGAGCGCCGCGGCGACAAATACATCGTCAACGGCCAAAAGACCTGGACGACGCTCGGGCAGTATGGCGAGTGGATCTTCTGCCTGGTCCGCACCCGCACGGAGGGCAAGCCCCAGACCGGTATCAGCTTCCTCTTGATCGACATGAAGTCGCCAGGTGTGACCGTCCGCCCGATCCGCCTGCTCGACGGCGAATGCGAGGTCAACGAGGTGTTCTTCGACAACGTCGAGGTTCCGGTGGAAAACCTGATCGGGGAGGAGAACAAGGGCTGGACCTACGCCAAGCACCTGCTCAGCCATGAGCGCACCAACATCGCCGACGTCAACCGCGCCAAGCGTGAACTCGAGCGCTTGAAGCGCATCGCCAAGACCGAGGGCGTGTGGGACGACCTGCGCTTTCGCGACCAGATCGCGCTGCTGGAGGTCGACATCGTCGCGCTCGAAATGCTGGTGCTGCGCGTGCTGTCGGCCGAAAAGTCCGGCAAACAATCGCTCGACATCGCAGGCTTGCTCAAGATCCGCGGCAGCGAGATTCAGCAGCGTTACAGCGAGCTGATGATGCTCGCCGCCGGACCTTACGCCTTACCCTTGATTCGCGAAGCGATGGAGGCCGGCTGGCAGGGTGACGCGGCGCTCGGCGCGCTGGGTGGCTTCCCCGGCGGCGTGGTGGCCCATGCGCCGCTGGCGTCGACCTACTTCAACATGCGCAAGACCACGATCTACGGCGGCAGCAACGAGGTCCAGCGCAACATCGTGGCCCAGACCGTGCTCGGTTGATCCTGCAGGAGCCCCATCATGGATTTTGATTTTTCCGACGATCAGCTCGCCCTGCGCGAGGCAGTGGCCCGCTGGGTGGAGAAAGCCTATCCGTTCGAGCGCCGACGCGCCATCGTGGCAGCCGGCGGCTTCGACCGCGGGGTTTGGGCCGAGTTGGCCGAGCTGGGCCTCACCGGGCTAACCGTCCCCGAGGACGACGCGGGCCTGGGCTACGGCGCCGTTGAGGCCATGGTGGTCATGGAAGAACTCGGCCGCGGCTTGGTGCTCGAGCCGCTCGCGCAGGCCATGATCGCGGCGCGCCTGCTCGCAGGCTATGCCGAGCCGGCGCTGCGCGCCGAGTGGCTGCCGCGCCTGGCCCGCGGCGAGGCTCTGATTGCGCTCGCGCACCAAGAGCGTCGCGCACGCTACCGGCTCGACGTGTGCGACGCCGAGGCACAGGCGGGCGACGGGGCCGCGGGCTATGTGCTCAGTGGCTTGAAAAACCTCGTTCCGGCTGGCGACCATGCCGATGCCTATCTGGTCCCGGCGCGCCTGGACGGTGCTCTAGCGCTGTTCCTGGTGCCGCGGGGCACGGGGGTCGCCACCCGCGGCTACGGCACGCAGGATGGCAGCCGCGCCGCGGACGTGCAGTTCGACCGTGCCGCTGCGATGCTGCTCACGGGTGAAGGCCTCGCCGCACTCGAGCTTGCGCAAGACCTGGGGATCGCGTCGATCGCGGCCTACGCCGTCGGGGTGATGGACCGCACGCTCGCCGTCACCGTGGAGTACCTCAACACGCGCAAACAGTTTGGCGTGCCCATCGCCAGCTTCCAGGCGCTGCGCCACCGTGTGGCCGACATGAAGATGCAGTTGGAACTCGCCCGCTCCATGAGCTACTACGCCAGCCTCAAGCTCAACGCGCCGGCCGATGAGCGCCGCCGGGCGCTCTCGCGCGCCAAGGTGCAACTCGGGCATTCGATGCGCTTCGTCGGCCAGCAAGCCGTGCAATTGCATGGCGGCATCGGCGTGACCGACGAATACATCGTCAGCCACTATTTCAAGACGCTGACCCAACTCGAAATGACCTGGGGTGACACCTTGCACCATCTGGGCGAGGTGTCGGCGCGCATGCAGGACACGGCGGGCGTGTTCGCCTGACTTGCCTCAAGCCAGAAGGCGGGAATTCTTGGGCACGTGCGCCATCAGGAACTCCATCTGGTCGGCGAGGATGCGCCGGTTGCGCAGGATGAAGTCCTCCCAAAGGCTCGGCACATAAGGCGCATAGAGCAGCGTCATGCCGGCCTGCTCCGGCGTGCGCGCACCCTTGCGATGGTTGCAGGCGCGGCAGGCCGTGACCACGTTCATCCAGTGGTCGCGGCCGTTTTGCGCGAAGGGCACGATGTGCTCGCGCGTGAGTTCATGGTCCGGGAACACGCCGCCGCAGTAGGCGCAGAGGTTGCGGTCGCGCGCGAACAGCTTGAGGTTGGTGAGCGTGGGCCGCAGGTCGAAGGGGTTGATGTTGGGCACGCCGCGCGTACCGATGATGCTGCTGACCGCGATGATCGACTGACGACCGGTGCGCGCATTGTGGCCGCCGTGGAACACCGCCACCTCCTGGCCGAGTTCCCAGCGCACCTCGCCCGCGGCATAGTGAATCACCGCCTGTTCGAGCGAAATCCACGACTGCGGCAGCCCTTGGGCCGACAGCTTGAGCACCTTCACGCACACCTCCATGCTAGGGGTTGGTCACGTCATGCAGAGCCGGATGAGCGGCGCAGACCGGCGCGGCGCCGCACCGGTCACAATATACGCCCGTTTCATGACAATTTAACGGATACCCCGGCGTGAAACGGCGCCATGGCGCTATGAAATCCATACCAGAATCGGGCATGAAAATTTTCCGCGGCCTGCACCATCAGGGCCTGGCCGAGGCCTGCGCGCTGACCATCGGCAACTTCGACGGCGTGCATCGCGGCCACCAGGCCATGCTGGCGCTGCTGCAGAACGAGGCTCGGCATCGGGGCATTCCGAGCTGCGTGCTGACCTTCGAGCCGCATCCGCGCGACTTCTTCGCCGCGCAGGCGCAGCGCGCCGACATCGCGCCCGCGCGCATCGCCACGCTGCGCGACAAGCTGCAGGAACTGCAGCGCTGTGGCGTCGATCAGGTCGTGGTTCTGCCCTTCAACGCGGCGCTGGCGGCTCTGTCGCCCGACGAATTCATCCAACGCGTGCTGGTTCAGGGGCTGGGCGCACGCTATGTGCTCGTGGGGGACGACTTTCGCTTCGGGGCCAAGCGCGCCGGCGACTACGCGCTGCTCGATGCGGCCGGAGCGCGTGCGGGTTTCGAGGTGGCTCGGATGCTGAGCTACGAAATCCACGGCGGCCGGGTGTCGAGCTCGGCGGTGCGTGCGGCGCTGTCTGAAGGACGCATGAGCGACGCAGCGGCCTTGCTCGGGCGGCCCTACAGCATCAGCGGGCATGTGGTCCACGGCCGCAAGCTCGGCCGCGCCCTCGGGGAGACAGCGCCGGCCGCGGGCGACGGTTTTCGCACGCTGAACCTGCGCTTTTCCCATTGGAAGCCGGCCGCCAGCGGCATCTTTGCGGTGGAAGTGCACGGCCTGGGCGCGCAGGCGCTGCCGGGCGTGGCCAACCTGGGGGTGCGGCCCTCGCTCGACCCGCGCGACGTCAACGGCGGGCGGGTGCTGCTCGAGACCCATTGCTTCGACTGGCCCGAACCCCTCGGGATCGAGGGGGCCTACGGTAAAATCATCCGGGTGGACCTGCTGCACAAACTGCACGACGAACTCAAATACGACAGCCTCGATGCGCTGACAGCAGGCATTGCGCGCGACTGCGAGGACGCCCGTCGCTTTTTTGCCGAGCGTTACGCCCAGACCCGTCGGCAGACCACCCGCGACCGAATTCCGGACTGAAGCAGCCCCCTCGGCCGTCCCCACGGCCTGGCCACAAGCGCTGCCCCGGCGCTCGCACCCCGAGCCTCCTTTCCGCCAGACTGAAACTGGCCCGCCACTTTCGGCGAGACCGCACGAGTTTTCCCCATGTCCGACAAAAACGCCCCCGCCAAGACCGATGCCGCCAGCCCCTGGCGCGTCACGCTCAACATGCCCGACACGCCCTTTCCGATGCGGGGCGACCTACCCCGGCGGGAGCCGGGCTGGGTGCAGCAGTGGGATGAAAGCGGCCTCTACCTGAGGCTGCGCGCTGCACGGCAGGGCGCGCCGCTGTTCGTGCTGCATGACGGGCCGCCCTACGCCAACGGCAAGCTGCACATCGGCCATGCGCTGAACAAGGTGCTCAAAGACATGATCGTCAAGAGCCGGCAGCTGGCCGGATTCGACGCGCAATACATCCCCGGGTGGGACTGCCACGGCCTGCCGATCGAAAACGCGATCGAGAAGCTCCACGGCCGCAAGCTCAGCCGCGACGAAATGCAGGCCAAGAGCCGCGCCTACGCCACCGAGCAGATTGAGCAGCAACGCGAAGACTTCAAACGCCTGGGCGTGCTCGGGGACTGGGCGCGGCCCTACCGCACCATGGATCCGGTCAATGAAGCGGGCGAAATCCGTGCGTTCAAGCGCGTGATCGAACGCGGCTTCGTCTACCGGGGGCTCAAACCCGTCTACTGGTGTTTCGACTGCGGCTCCTCGCTGGCCGAGTTCGAAATCGAATACCAGGACAAGCAGTCCACCACGCTCGACGTCGCCTTCGAAGCCGACGACCCCGCGCGTCTGGCCGCCGCCTTCAACCTCGCGGCGCTGCCCGCAGGCCGCAGCGCGTTTGCCGTGATCTGGACCACCACCGCCTGGACGCTGCCGGCCAATCAGGCGCTCAACGCCCACCCGGAACTCGAATATGCGCTCGTCGACACCCCGCGCGGGCTGCTCGTGCTGGCGGCGTCCCTGGTGGAATCGTGCCTGGCGCGCTGGGGACTCGAGGGCGAGGTGATCGCCACCGCGCGGGGGCAGCAGCTCGGCGGCCTGCAGTTCCGCCACCCGCTCTATGACGTGGACGCCGGCTACCGCCGCCTGTCGCCGGTCTATCTGGCCGAGTATGTGAGCGACACCGACGGCACCGGCATCGTGCACTCTTCGCCCGCCTACGGCGTGGATGACTTCAACTCCTGCATCGCGCACGGCCTGCGCACGGAGGACATCCTCAACCCGGTGCAGGGCGACGGGCACTATGCCCCGACGCTGCCGCTGTTTGGCGGCATGAACATCTGGCAAGCCTGCGACCGCGTCATCGAGGCGCTGCGCGCGGCGGGCCGCCTCATGGGCACGGTGGGCATCACGCACAGCTACCCGCATTGCTGGCGGCACAAGACGCCGGTGATTTATCGCGCCGCCGCCCAGTGGTTCATCCGCATGGACGAAGGCGAAGGCGTGTTCACCACCGACAAAGCGCCCAAAACGCTGCGGCAAATGGCGCTCGAAGCAATCGAGCACACGCGCTTCTACCCCGAAAACGGCAAGGCGCGGCTGCGCGACATGATCGCGAACCGGCCCGACTGGTGCATTTCGCGGCAACGCGCCTGGGGCGTGCCGGTGCCGTTTTTCCTGCACAAAGAGACGGGTGAACTGCACCCGCGCACGCTCGAAATCCTCGACCAGGCCGCCGCCATCGTCGAGCAGGGCGGCATCGAAGCCTGGAGCCGCACCACCGCCGAGGACATCCTCGGCCCCGAGGACGCCGCGCACTACACCAAGAGCGCCGACATTCTGGAAGTCTGGTTCGACTCGGGCTCGACCTTCTGGCATGTGCTGCGCGGCAGCCATGCCCATGCTTACCCGAACGGCTGCTGCCACGCCGAAGGGCCCGAGGCCGACCTCTACCTCGAAGGCCACGACCAGCACCGCGGCTGGTTCCACAGCTCGCTGTTGCTCGGCTGTGCGATCGAAGGGCGCGCGCCCTACCGCGGTCTGCTGACCCACGGCTTTGCCACCGACGGCCAGGGCCGCAAGATGAGCAAGAGCCTGGGCAACGTGGTCGTGCCGCAGGAGATCAGCAGCAAGCTGGGCGCGGAAATCGTGCGTCTGTGGGTCGCCAGCACCGACTACTCGGGTGACCTCAACATCGACGACAAGATCCTCGCCCGGGTGGTCGATGCCTACCGCCGCATCCGCAACACGCTGCGCTTCCTGCTGGCCAATACCAGCGACTTCGACCCGGCGCGTGACGCGGTGCCCGAGTCTCAGATGCTCGAAATCGACCGCTGGGCGCTGTCGCACGCGGCCGAACTGCAAGCCGACATCCTGCGCCACTACGACGCCTACGAGTTCCACCCCGTCGTCGCCAAGCTGCAGGTGTTTTGCTCCGAAGACCTCGGCGCGTTCTACCTCGACGTGCTCAAGGACCGGCTGTACACCACCGCCCCGAAGTCGATGGCGCGCCGCAGCGCACAGACCGCGCTGCACCAGATCACCCACGCGATGCTGCGCTGGATGGCGCCTTTCCTGTCCTTCACGGCCGAGGAAGCCTGGGCGGTCTTTGCCGGGGCGCAGAACCAAGGTTCGATCTTCTTCGAGACCTACTGGCGGTTCGCCACGCCCGACGAGGCACTGCTCGCCAAATGGGCGCGCATCCGCGAAATCCGCGAAGTGGCCAACAAGGAAATCGAGGCGGTGCGCGCCACCGGTGCCGTCGGCCCTTCGCTGCAGGCGCTCCTGACCATCACCGCCGGGCCCGACGATGCGGCCCTGCTGCGCTCGCTCGGCGACGACCTGAAATTCGTCACCATCACCTCGGCGGCGACGGTGGTCGACGGCGAGGCGCTGGCCGTGCAGGTCACCCCCGCCACCGCGCCCAAGTGCGAGCGCTGCTGGCACTACCGCGACGACGTCGGAATCGACCCCACGCGCCCCACGATTTGCGGCCGCTGCGTCGCGAACCTGGCCGAAAGCGAAGGCATCGGTGCGGGCGAGCCCCGGCACTGCGCCTGAAGACTGGAAAGCCTCGCCGTGGCCAAAGCCCTATCCTCCGCCCGCGCTTCCTTGACCTTGTGGCTCACGCTGGCCGTGTTCATCGTGGTGCTCGACCAGTTCACCAAGGTGCTGATACTCGGTAACTACGCTCTTGGGGACAGCGTAGGGGTGACGAGCTTCTTCAACGTCGTACGTGTGCACAACACGGGCGCGGCTTTCTCGTTCCTCGCCGGTGCGAGCGGCTGGCAGCGGTGGTTTTTCACGGGGCTCGGCCTCGTGGCGACGGTGGCCATCGTCTGGATGCTGCGCAGGCATGGGCACCAGCGGCTCTTTGCGTTCGCGCTGAGCTGCATCCTCGGGGGTGCGGTCGGCAACGTCATCGACCGGCTGCTGCACGGCTACGTGGTCGATTTCCTGCAATTTCACTGGCGCTGGCTCGAGCCGGTCTTTCCGGGCGGCTATTTCCCGGCGTTCAACGTGGCCGACGCGGCCATCACCGTGGGCGCCGCTGCGCTGATCCTCGACGAGCTGCGCCGTGTGCGGCAGGCGCGCTGAGCCGCTGCACCCTTCGGAATCTTCCGGCCTGTTTCGACTTAATCTGCGACCCTCAGCCCTCTCATGAACCCGAACACCGACCTGCCTGAGCGCACCGAACCCCGGCTGACCTCGCTCTCACACGGCGGCGGCTGCGGCTGCAAGATCGCACCGGGCGTGCTGTCGGACATTCTGCGCGGCACGACGCAACTGCCCATCCCCGAGGCTTTGCTCGTGGGCATCGAAACCGCCGACGACGCCGCGGTCTATCGCCTCAACGACACCCAGGCGCTGGTGGCCACCACCGATTTCTTCATGCCCATCGTCGACGACCCGTTCGACTTTGGTCGCATCGCCGCCACCAATGCGCTGAGCGATGTCTACGCCATGGGCGGCACGCCCATCATGGCGCTCGCGCTGGTGGGCATGCCGATCTCGGTGCTCTCGACCGCCACCATCGGCCGCATCCTCGAAGGTGGCGCGTCGGTGTGCCGCGCCGCGGGCATCCCCATCGCCGGCGGGCACACGATCGACTCGGTCGAGCCGATCTACGGGCTGGTGGCTCTGGGTCTGGTGCACCCGGCGCGGGTGCGGCGCAATGCGGATGCGCGCGCGGGCGATTGGCTGATTCTCGGTAAGCCGCTGGGCGTCGGAGTGCAGTCGGCCGCGCTCAAAAAAGACCTGCTCGATGCCGCGGGCTATGCGCGCATGATCGAAACCACGACGCGGCTCAACACCCCGGGGCCGGATCTGGCTGCGCTCGACGGCGTGCATGCGATCACCGATGTCACGGGCTTTGGCCTGGCCGGCCATGCGCTCGAAGTCGCGCGCGGCTGCGGCCACGCGGTGCAGATCGACTGGGCGCGCGTGCCGCTGCTCGAAGGCGTGCGCGCGTTCGCCGAGGCAGGCGTCGTCACCGGTGCCTCGGGTCGGAACTGGGCAGCTTATGGCGCCGAGGTGGCGCTGCCCGAAGGCTTTGCCCCCACCGACCGCGCGCTGCTGACCGACCCGCAAACCAGCGGCGGGCTGCTGGTGTCCTGTGCGCCCGAAGCAGCAGCGAACGTGCTCGAGGTGTTCCAACGTCACGGCTTTGCCGACGCCGCCGTCATCGGCAGGGTCGATGCGGCGCCGACCGGCGAGGGCGCCGCCCGTCTCGTGATTCGCTGAGCTGCGTTCCCCTCAGAGGCTGAGAGGGAATTGGGCGTGCCCGAAGGGGCGCCCCAAAATGCGCCCGAGTAGGCGCAAAGCACAGCCGTAGCTCGGGCTACGGCGCGCATTTGCAACGCCCTCTGGCGTGTTTTGGGGCGTCAAAGCGGGCATGACCAATTCCCTCTCAGCCTCTCAGACCGTCAGAACCGTGCTGCCCACCGTCTGGCGCGACTCGAGCGCGCGGTGCGCCTCGGCCACGTCCCGGATCGCAAAG
>NZ_JAEMQB010000128.1:0-23871 GCF_022759015.1 Tibeticola sp.
GGTGGCGACCAGCCCGACGTGTCGTGCCTTGCCCATTTCAATTTGCGCGCGGGCTTTTTCGAACCAGTAGGTCACCAGATCGGCACCGCCGGGAATGCGATCTTTGTACACGCGGTTGAGGGCATTGAAATAGTCGTCGCCGAGTTCGCCGCGCTTCTTGCTGCCGCCGAGGAAGGGCGGGTTGCCGACGATGAAGTCGGCCTTCGGCCAGTCGGCGCGGCGGGGGGTCTCGAACTGCCAATGCGGCACCTGGGCGGCTTCATTGGGCACGGGCTCACCGGTGACCGGGTGGGGCTTGAAGCTCACGCCGTCCCAGCGGGTGAGGGGGCGGCCTTGCGGGTCGAGCGCGGGGCGCTGGGCGTCGTAGGCCAGCACGGCGTCGCGGCATTCGATGTTGCGCCAGTCGTGCAGCACCGGCTCGGCGACGCTGGAGCGGCCCTGGGTGCGCACTTGCCATTGCAGCCAGCCGATCCACAACACCAGTTCGGCAAGGGCCGCGGCGCGCGGGTTGGTTTCGATGCCGCGCAATTGCTGCACGGTGACGGTTTCGCCCTCGAGCCCCAGGCGGGCCTGGGTGTCGCCGAGTTGTTCGAGGGTGTCGAGCACTTCGGCTTCGAGGCGCTTCAAGTGTTCGAGCGTGACGTAGAGGAAGTTGCCGCTGCCGCAGGCGGGGTCGAGCACGCGGGTGGTGCAGAGCTGGTGGTGAAAGCGCCGCACTTCGGCGCGCGCGTCGGCCAGCCGGGCTTCGCGGGCTTTGCCGTCGAGGGTTTCGGCCTCGCGCGCGAGCAGCAGTGCGGCGGCCTGCGCATGGGCCCAGTCCGCGCGCAGCGGCTCGATGACGGTGGGCAGCACCAGCCGCTCCACATAGGCGCGCGGCGTGTAGTGCGCGCCGAGTGCATGGCGCTCGGTGGGGTCGAGCGCGCGCTCGAGCAGCGTGCCGAAGATGGCGGGCTCCACCTCCTGCCAGTTGGCCTGCGCGGCGCGCAGCAGGCCGTCGATTTGCTCGGGCGTGAGCGGCAGCACATAGTCGTCGCCCGCCGCGCCTTTGAACAGCTTGCCGTTGAAGCGCAGCACTTCGGCGGCAATCGCCGCGTTGAAGCCGCCTTCGTCCATGGCGCGCCAGAACACGCGCAGCATCTGGGTGAGCGTGGCGCCTTGAGTGCGGTATTGGCGCAGCAGCCGCGTGAAGGCGCCTTCGGGCGCGCTCTCGGGTGCACCGGAGGCGCTGGGCAGCGCGCCGGGCGGCGTGGCGTGTTCGGGCAGCAGGCCCACGTCTTCGGCGAACATCGAGAACAGGCAGCGCGTGAGGAAGGCCGCGACGGTTTCGGCGCGGTGGCCGGCGGCTTCGAGGCTGCGCGCGAGTTCGGCGAGTTCGGCGGCGACTTCGCGGGTGACGCGGGCGCTTAGGCGCGCGGGGTCGAGCGCGAGCGGATCGAGCCAGAGCAGGCGCAAGCGCTCGCGCAGGGCGGCGTCGGCGAGCTGTTCGAGCCGGATGCGGTGGCTGCGCGCGTCGGGGTAGGGGGTGTAGGTGGCGCCGCTGCGGGTGAATTCGGCGTAGAGCTCGATGACATGCCCGACGTCGACCACGACGACGAAGGGCGGGCGGCCTTCCTCGGCGGGCAGCGCGCGGGCGTAGTCCTCGGCTTGCTGGCGTGCGCGCAGCAGCGCGCCGTCGAAGCTGCTGGCGCGGCGCGCAGCTTTTTGGCTTCGAGCACGAAGGCGCCGCGCCGGTAGCAGTCGATGCGCCCGGCGCTGGTGCTGCCGTCGCCGTGGCGGAAGGTGACGGGTTTCTCGAAGGTGTAGCTGCCGTCGCCCGCCGGGTCCGGCGCGGGCACGCCCAGCAGGCCGCAGAGTTCGGTGATGAAGGTTTGCGCGCTGGCGAGTTCGCTGGCGGTGACGCCGCGCCAGCGCTCGATGAAGGCGGCAGCGGCCAGCGTTTCGGCGGCGGGGTCGCGGCGCTCAGGCGCGGTCGCGGTCGCGGTCAGGGTCGGGGCGGGATGCGCAGGGCTGGAGGGCGGCAGCATGGCGCGATCATAGCGGCCCTGGCGGCGGCCTAAAGGTGTCTGGTGACTTCAAAAAAAGGAGCGTAAGAGCACCGTTTGACGCTGGGGTTCGGCGGTTCTTGTTGAAAGTCAGCCCTTGGATGCCGTGTGGCGGCGCAGCCAGTCGGCATAGGCCTCTTCGCTGAGGTCGCCGGCGGCGAGGGCGAGCATGGTGAGCACGCAGTCGGCATCGGTGGCCGTGAGTGTCTGACCGTTCAGACGCAGGAACAGCGCGGCCGCGACGAAGGCGGTGCGCTTGTTGCCGTCGAGAAAAGGGTGGTTGCGCGCGATGCCGTAGGCGTAGGCGGCGGCCAAGGCGGCGGCGTCGGGCTCGCCATAGGCGTCGAGGTGCTGCGGGCGGCTCAGCGCCGAGTCGAGCAGGCCGAGGTCGCGCGCGCCGCTGAGGCCGCCGTGTTCGGCCAGCTGCGCGTCGTGGATGGCGAGAATGACCGCGCGGTCGATCCAGACCCAGCGGTTCATTTGGCGAGCTCGTGCAGCACGTTGCGGCGCTCTTTCATGATCTCGCGCGCGATCCGCATCTGCGCTTCGAACTCAGGGTTGTGCACGGTGATGCGCAGCCCGTCGGGCGTTTCCGTGACGTATAGCTCGTCGCCTTTGTCCAGATGCAGCCGCGCCAGCAATTCCTTGGGGAACACGGCGCCGACCGAATTGCCGATTTGCGTGAGCTTGAGCATGTGCATGGGGAACCTCCGTTATTACGGATGTAATACTAACCGACCCCGGCCTGCGCGGCAAGCGGCTCGCCCGCGGCCGGACGGTTCGGCCTGCGGGCGAGGCGTCGTCAATCTTCGAGGCCGAGCGCGCGCAGCCGCTCGCGCAGGCGCTGCACTTCTTCGATCAGGTCGGCGGTGAGGGCGGCGATTTCGGGCGGTGCGTCGAACATGCGCTCGAGTTCGGCGAGGCGCCGCGCGCGCACGAGGCTCGCGCTGGCAAAGGTCCAGCGCCCGGGCGGGCTGCCGGGCGCGAGGTCGAGGAAGCCGGCTTCGACATGCGCGCTCACCCATTGCGGCGACACCGCGCAGGCGCGCGCGAGGGCTTCGATGTCGAGCGTGTGGTCGTCGAGAAACTGGCAGACGGTTTCAGCGATCAGGTCGGTCATGATGCGTGCGTCCTTTCCCTTACAGGCCAGCGCGCGGGTCGTAGGGCAGTTCGCGCGCCATCGTCTCGTAGATTTCGCGGGCCTTGGGCGTGTCGGCCGGCGGCAGGGTAAGTTCGAGCTCGTAGTAGAGGTCGCCCGGCGTGTCGTTGGGCGTGCGCGCGGGGATGCCGTGGCCCTTGAGGCGCAGCTTGCGCCCCTTCTTCCAGCCCGCCGGCACCTTGACCTGCACGCGGCCCGTGGGCGTGGGCACTTCGATTTCAGCGCCCAGCGCCGCTTCCCAAGGCGTGAGCGGCAGCGTGGCGTAGAGGTCCCGACCCTGCACGCGCCAGCGCGGATGCGGGCGGAAATGCACCTCGAGGAACAGGTCGCCATTGGGGCCGCCGTTGTAGCCCGGCCCGCCGCGACCGGCCAGGCGGATTTGCTGGCCTTCGACCACGCCTTTGGGGATCTTGACCGACAGCGTGTGCTCCTCGGTCACGACATGCCCCTGCGGGTCGAGCTTGGGCGCGCGCAGCGTGATGGTGCGCTCGGCACCGGTGATCGCGTCCATGAGGTCGAGCTCGATCTTCGCGTGGTGGTCTTCACCGCGGATCGGTCGCGGCTGGCCGCGCGACGCATGCGCCTGCCCGCCGCTGGCACGGGCGCGGGCGGCACGGCCGAAGAGCTGCTCGAAAAAGTCGCTGAAGTCCTCGCCGCCACCGGGGCCGCCGGTGAACTCGAAGCCCGCGTCCCAGTTGGGCGGGGGACGGAAGTCGCCGCCGCCGGCATGGGCGTACTGACTGCCCAGCGCATCGTAGGCGGCGCGCTTCTCAGGGTCGGAGAGCACGGTATTGGCCTCGTTGATCTCGGCCATGCGCTTGGCCGCGTCGGGCTCTTTGCTGACGTCGGGGTGGTATTTGCGGGCCAGCTTGCGGTAGGCCTTCTTGATGTCGTCGACCGAGGCGTTGCGGTCGACACCGAGAATTTTGTAGTAGTCCTTGAATTCCATGCTGGATCCTTCACGGCTGCGGGCTGGGCCGCATCGTAGCGTGGGGGGCTCCGGGCCGAACCCGAAAGCAACATCTGTTCATGTGGTGCCGGCTCGGCAAGGATCAAGGGCCACGCTGAAGCGGCGCGATTTGCCCAAAAAAAAGCCCGCGGCCATGCGTCGGCTGCGGGCGCTTGGGCCGGCGGCAGGGCTTGCCGCCGTTGGCTCGGGTCAGCCGCCTTGGTGGGCGCGCTTGCCCGGGTTCTTCTTGCTGCGCGTGGCCGGGCCGCGCTCTTTGCTGATGCGCTGGCCGTGGCCGGCCGTGGCAGTGAAGCCGCCGGCCACTTTCGGGCGCGGCGTGGCTTTGCGGTCGGCTTCGGTGACGATCTTGTTACCCATGATGACGTGCTCCTTCGAAACGAAAATTGGGGGCGGAAAACTCCTAATTAGGCCACAGTTCGGTCGATGCCGAGCGACGCATCACGCATAGGTGTCCGCCATCAAGGCGTTGAACCAGGTGTTCATCTGTTTGAAGTTACCGCTGCTCCAGCCCACCGAGGCGCCGCTGGCCGCGGGCACGGCGGCCATGGCGCGCGCCACGGGGTCGTACTGGTACACAGCGGTGAGCCACGAGGCCTGCGTCATGGTGATGGTGGAGTAGCAGGCCGAGTTGGTCACCGGCGCGGGGTCGGGCGCGCTGCCGCCAAGCAGGCGCACGATGGCGTCGGCGCACACTTTGGCCTCCTGGTTGGCGATGTGTCCGGCCTTGGGCTGCGTGGTGGCTGATGCGTCACCGATCACGTGGATGCGGTCGGCGCCGCTCACCGTGCTTTGGTAGCTGAGCACATCCACCCCGGCGAAGCGCCCGTTCGTCGCATTGTTGAGACCCACGGTGCTCACCAGGCCGCCCGCGCGCTGGCGCGGGATGAGGTTGACGACATTCATGTTGCGCAGCGTGCCCACGGTGGTGGTGAGCGACATCGTGGCCGGGTCCACCTCGGTCACGGAGGCGTTGGTGTGGTACTCAATCACGCTGCCGTGCAGGTTGAAGAAGGCGTTGGAGAAATTGTCCTTTTCGGTCACGAAGTCGGGGTTGGCATCGAGCACGATGAGCTTCGAGCCCGGCTTCTTCGCCTTGAGCCAGTCGGCGATCAGGCACGCACGTTCATACGGACCGGGCGGGCAGCGGTAGGGCGCTTGCGGGATGGTCAGCACCGCCGTTCCGCCCGCGGGCATGGCCGCGAGCTGGGCGGCGAGCAGCGTGGTTTGCGGGCCGGCCTTCCAGGCGTGGGGCATCCGGTCGGAGTTGCCCAGGCCAGGCACGTCGTCGAACTCGATGCCCGGCGCCATCACGATGCGGTCGGCTGCAAGCGTGGTGCCATCGGCCATCCGAACCTTCATCGCCACCGGGTCCACCGCCACCACGTCGCCGAAGACGGTGGTGATGCCGTACTTGCTGCGCAGCGCGTCGTAGTTGTAGTACTGGCTGGCCATGGTGCGCTGGCCGGTGAGCACCAGGCTGCTCATGATGCACGAGGCATAGGTGGGATTGCGGTCGATGAGCGTGACGCCGATGCTGCCGTTGCTCCACAGCCGCAGGTATTTCGCCACCGTGGCGCCACCCATGCCGCCGCCGATGACGATGACGCGGGCTTTGATCGTGTTCGATGGCGGGTTGGTCGGTGTGGGCGTCGGCGAGGTGCTTTTCTCTTTCTTCTTGTCGTCGGCAAGGGCGCTGAGCGAGGCGGCGGCGAGGCTGGCTGCGGCCGCGAGCAGGGTTCTTCTGTCCATGAGTGGGCTCCGTTGATGTGGTTGTGGTTGTGGGTGGCGCGGAATCAGCGCTGCGTGGACAGCCAGGCGGCGAGGGCCTGCAACTGCGCGTCGGTGTAGCCGAAGGCGTGCTTGGTCATGATGCCGTTGCCTTCCTTGCCGGCCTGCATCTCCTTGAGTTCACTGAAGATATTGCTGGCTGACTTCCCGGCCAGCGTCTCGAAGCCCGGCCCCTTGCCATTGGTGCCATGACACTGGAAGCAGTTGGAGGCCAGCAGCCGGCCCGGTGGCGGGGTTTGTGCGTAGCCGCTCGCAGCGGCGGTGAGTGCGGCCAGCACGAGGGCGGCGCTTGAGAGGCGGTGGGTGTGCATCAGGGTTCTCCTTCCTTTGCGGTTGACGGGAGTCCGCAGTCTGGGCGCGCCGCCTGAAGGTTGTCTGAAATGAAGCGTTCGCGAATGTTTGCCAGCGCTTAGAAATGTCAAAAGTTGTAGCGTCGCAAAGCCAGTTCATGCCGGGAACCCTGCCGAATCGCTCAGAGACTGATTACAAAATTAAGGTAACGCTGATAAGCTCACCTGGCGGCGCTCGCGCACCATCGAGGGAACTGATTCACCGTTGCCTTCGACGTCACACCCACCCCTCACGGCCATGTCCACCTTGTCTCACCCCGCCGAGCTCGACGCGTTCTCGCGGAGCTACCGCGAGGCCCGCGCGAAGTTCCTCGACGCCGCAGCGGCGGCCGGGCTTGCGGTGCAGTCCGAACCGCATCCGCTGCCCGGCGCCGACGGCGAGCCGCTGGCGATCGACGTGGTGCGCGACGGCGCGCCCGAGGCCGAGCGCGTGCTGCTGCTGAGCAGCGGCTGTCATGGCGTGGAGGGCTACTGCGGCTCGGGCGTGCAGGTGGCGCTGCTGCGCGACGCGGGCTTTCGCGCAGCGCTCCACGCATCGGGCGTGGCGCTGGTGCATGTGCACGCCATCAACCCGTTTGGCTTTTCGCACACGCGGCGCGCCACGCACGAGAACGTGGACCTCAACCGCAACTTCCACGACTTCTCCCGCCCGCTGCCGCGCAACCCGGCGTATGCGGCGCTGCATCCACTGCTGCTGCCCGCCCGATGGCCGCCGGGCTGGGGCAACCGGCTGGCGATTGCGGCGCTGATCCTGCGCAAAGGCCTGCGCACGCTGCAGCAGGCGGTCTCGGGCGGGCAGTACGAGCACGCCGATGGCCTGTTCTTCGGCGGCACCGCGCCCGCCTGGAGCAACCAGGCGCTGCGGCGCATCCTGCGCCGCGAAGGTGCGTGGGCGCGGCGCATCGGCTGGATCGACCTGCACACCGGCTTGGGCAAGCAGGGCGCGTGCGAGCGCGGTTTCGCCGGCCGTGCCGATGACGATGCCGCCTACGCCCGCGCCCAGGCTTGGTGGGGCGGCGCGGGCGCCACGCCCATCAGCCGGTTCGGGCAGGGCGATTCGGTCTCGGCGGCGCTCTCGGGCCTGATGTGGGGCGCGGTGTACGACGAATGCCCGCAGGCGGAGGTGACTGCCATCGCCATGGAGTTCGGCACCGAGCCGCTGCTCACCGTGCTGCACGCCCTGCGCGGCGAGCAGTGGCTGTGGAACCACCGCGAGGGCGGCGTGCGCCCCGAGCAGGCCGCCGCCCTTCGCCGTGCCCTGCGTGAGGCCTTCTACACCGATACCCCGCAATGGAAAGCTGCCGTCCTTGCCCAGGCGCGCGAGGCGGTGGAGCAAGGTGTGTTGGGTTTGTCTCAACGCTCTTAAAAAAGTAGCAAAAAAGCTCTGTTTGACGCCGGCGATCTGGGTGATTACCCTGAAGCGGTCGCGGTTGAAGCCCGCGCGCATGGGGCGCGACGTGCGAGGACGGTAGGATTGCTGACGGCCTAACCTTTGTCGCTGCCGCGCCTCTCATGACCCCATCGAACCTGAATCCGCTCGCCGTCCCGGTTCCGCTTCGGCGTGATGCGACCGTCATCGGCCTCGTTGGTCTTGCCCATGCTAGCTCGCACTTCGGTCACTTGCTGCTGCCGGTGATGTTCCCGGTGTTTGCGCGCGAGTTCGGGCTGAGCTATGCGGAACTGGGCTTTCTGATGACGGTGTTCTTCGCCGTCTCCGGCACCGGCCAGGCGACGGCCGGCTTCGTGGTGGACCGCATCGGCGCGCGGCCGGCGCTGTTCGCCTCGCTGGGCCTGTTTCTGCTGGCCTGCCTGCTGGCCTCCGCCGCCAGCGGCTACCCGGCGCTGCTGGCGGTGGCGGTGCTGGCGGGGCTGGCGAACAGCACCTTTCACCCGGTGGACTTCAGCATCCTGAACCAGCGGGTGTCGGCGCCGCGGCTCGGACATGCGTTCAGCGCGCACGGGCTCACCGGCAACCTGGGCTGGGCGCTGGCACCGGCGTATTTCGCAGCCGCCACGGCGCTGTGGGGCTGGCGCGCGGCCTACGTGGGCGCGGCGCTGATGTATGCGGCGGTGCTCGCGCTCCTGGCCCTGCAGCGCGTGCACCTGCGCACCGAGGCGGTTCGCCGCAGCGCCGATGCGCCCAAGGGCAGCGACCTGGCCTTTCTGCGCCTGCCGGTGGTGTGGTGGTGCTTTGGTTTTTTCTTCCTCTCCACCATGACGCTGGCGGTGATCCAGAGCTTCTCGGTGTCGCTGCTCCAGGCCCTGTACGGCGTGACTTTCGAGGCCGCGACGCTCACCCTCACCGCCTACATGCTCAGCGGCGCGGTGGGCATGTTCGTCGGCGGCTTTGTCACCGCGCGCCACGGCGCGCACAGCGACCGCGTGGTGGCTTTGTGCATGACCGCCGGTGCACTGGGGCTGGGCTTGTGCGCCACCGGTTGGCTTGGTGCCGGCGGCACCATGGCGGTGCTGGCGGCCACAGGCTTTGCCGTGGGTATTGGCGGTCCGAGCCGCGACATGATGATCAAGCGCGCGACGCCCAAGGGCGCCACCGGCCGGGTCTATGGCCTGGTGTACTCCGGGCTGGATGCGGGCTTTGCCGTGTCGCCCCTGATTTTTGGTGGCCTCATGGACCGCGGCTGGTATGGCGCGACGCTGGCCGGCGCCGCGCTCGTGCTGCTGCTTAGCGTGGGCGCGGCGCTGGCCGTGGGGCGGCGCACAGCGGCGAGGGCTGCAGCTTCGGATCGAGCCTGAACCTCAAGGCAGTCGGTCGCTCGGGTCGGGTCCGCGGCGGGCGGGCGCAGCGGGTTCCGTGTTTTCCCACCACGGCCCCGGCGTGCCGGGGGCGCGGTTGTCGCGGCGGCCGTCCTTATCCTTGGGCGGTTTGCCGTGCGGGTGGTCCAAAGGGTCTTTCTTTGCGTCCGGCGGTCTCGGCGCAGGCGGCAAGGGCGGCGGTGGCGGTCGCTGGCCGGGCGGCGACTCATGGCGACGGCGCTCTTCTTCCCGCTGACGTTCCCAGCGGTTGTCGCGGTCGTCGTAGGGTGGCGGCGCCCCATAACCGGGGCCGGCTCGGTGCCCCGGCGGAACCCAGAACCCGGGAACGAAAATCAAGCGGCCATCGCGCTGTTCATAGCGCGGAGGCATCCAGCGGTGATCGTGACCGGGTGGGCGCACCCAACGGCCAGGCACCCAAACCCAACCGTTGCGCCATTCCCAAAAGCCCGCAATCCAAATCGCACCGACGAAGGGCGGCGGGGGAACCCATTCATAGCGGGGCGGCGGTGGCGGTGTGTGGACGATGATCGGTGCCGGTTGCACCACGGTCGCGTCGACCCAGACCGTTCCCGCGGGCGCAGGGGCCACCACCGTTCCGTCTGGCGGTGGATACACCGCGCAGCCACCGAGGACGAGCAAGGCTGCGAGCGGGCCCAATGCGGGCCAGGGGAATCGAGAACGTCGGTGGCACATGGTTCGGGTGGCGTACCAGTAGAAAAAAGTCGATCGGCCTCTCGGCTGGACATGCGGTTCGCTGCGGGGGTCGATCGTCCCCGATGGCAACGCTGAATCAGTTCTCGCGATGGCGCGCGCCCGGCTGCGGGATGGGATGCGAAGCGCGCGAGTGACTTGTTCAGCGTTGCCCTATGACGGGAAACGCGCAGCCTCATCGACTGGCTGACCGCGTCGCGCATCGATTGGAAAACAAATGTGACGACGCGGCCGGCCGCAACGCCTTCAGGCAACGCTGAACAAGCCCCTCGCGCGTCGCGCATCCCGGCTGCGGGCGGTCTGCTTCGTTGCAAATCCTCGCCATAGCTGCGGCTATGGCTGCGGTTTGCGCCTCGCATCCCATCCCGCGGCCGGGCGCGCGCCATCACGGGAACTGATTCAGCGTTGCCTTCAAAATGTGGGCATGAATGCTCCTATCAAGAAGCTTGGCGGCCATTGTCTGGTCGATTGCCTCATTGCGCAGGGGGTGCGGCATGTGTTCGGGGTCCCCGGCGAGAGTTACCTCGCCGCACTCGACGGTTTCCATGCCCGCGCCGACCAGATCCGCTTCATCACCTGCCGGCACGAGGGCGGTGCAGCCTACATGGCTGAGGCTGCGGGCAAGCTCACCGGGCGCCCCGGCGTGTGCTTCGTGACGCGAGGGCCCGGGGCGAGCAACGCGGCTGTTGGCTTGCACACGGCGTTTCAGGACTCGACCCCGATGGTGCTGCTCGTCGGGGATGTCGGCCGCGACGTGCGCGACCGCGAGGCTTTTCAAGAGGTCGATTTTTCCGCGATGTTCGGCCCCGCGACGCGCGGCATGGCCAAGCGCGTCGAGCGGGTCGATGAGGCGCGGCGCATCCCGGAGTACGTGGCGCGCGCGTTCGCCACGGCCCTCAACGGACGACCCGGCCCGGTCGTGCTGGTGTTCCCGGAAGACGTGCTCGCCGAAGCCGTCGAGGCCACGCCGCTCGAGCGGATCGAGGCCGTCCGTCCGGGCGTCGACCGGCAGGCGTTGGCGCGCATGGCAGAACACCTGCGGGCCGCCAAGCGCCCTTTGGTCATCGCCGGAGGAGGGGGGTGGACGAGCGCCGCCGCGCAGCAGCTGCAAGCGTTTGCCGAGTCCTGGAACCTGCCGGTGGCCAACGCATTTCGTTTCCAGGACTGTTTCGACAACCATCATCCCAATTACGCCGGGGATGTCGGCATCGGCATCCAGCCCTTGCTCGCCGAGCGCATCCGCTCCAGTGATCTGGTGCTGGCCCTCGGCGCCCGTCTGGGCGAAATGACCAGCGGCGGCTACACGCTGTTTGAGTCACCATTACCGCGCCAGCGGCTGCTGCATGTCCATCCCGACCCCGAGGAACTCAACCGCGTCTATCGGGCCACGGTTGCGCTGTGCTCGGGTATGGAGCCGGTCTGCGAGGCGCTTGCCGCCTTGACGCCTCCGGCCAGCCGACCCTGGGACGCCTGGACCAGGGATCTGCACATGGGCTTTGAAACCAACCGGGAACCGCAGGCGCTGGGCGGTGCGGTCGATCTGGCGCAAATCGTTGCATGCATCGAGCGCTGCGTGGACGCCCAGACGGTCCTTACGAACGGAGCCGGCAACTTTTCCGGCTGGCTGCATCGGTATTTCCGCTATCCGGGCTTGGCGCGCGGTTACAAAACCCAGCTGGCTCCGAGCAACGGCAGCATGGGCTATGGGGTGCCTGCGGGCATTGCCGCGCACATCATCAGTGGCCGGCCCGTCGTGACACTCACGGGCGATGGCGACTTTCTGATGAACGGGCAGGAACTCGCAACCGCAGTCCAGTACGGGGCCAAGACCATCGTCGTGCTGTTCAACAACCGAAGTTACGGAACCATCCGTATGCATCAAGAGCGCAGCTACCCGGGCCGTGTGAGCGGGTCGGTGCTGCGCAACCCGGACTTCGTCGCGCTCGCTCGAGCCTATGGCTACGCGGGTTGCCGGGTCGAGCGCACGGCGGACTTCGAGCCCGCGTTCCGCGCCGCGCTTGCGCGTCCAGAGGGAACGCTGATCGAGGTGATGCAAGACCCCCACGTGATCTCGCCCCGCGCCACACTCTTCGAGCCCCGCGCCCCGTCCTGAAAGGGTCCCAAAACAAAAAAAACCGACGCCGGGCGTCGGTTTTTTGGGGGGCTCAGTCGCTCAAGGCTTGAGATGCTGGTTGATGATCTTGGTCATCTCGAACATGTCGGCCTTGGCTTTTCCGAACAGGGCTTTGAGCTTGGCATCCGCAACGATGATGCGCTTTTGCACCGCGTCTTGCAGCTTGTTGGCCTTGATGTAAGCCCACACGCGCTTGGTCACCTCGGTGCGGGGGTACGGGCCTTTGCCGATGATGGCGGCGAGCGCGTCGCTCGGCGTCATGGGCTTCATGAAGGCCGGGTTCGGCGCGCGCTTGGTCGCAGGTTTCTTGGCAGCAGCCTTCTTGGCCGGTGCAGCCGCTTTCTTGGCGGCAGGGGCAGCCTTCTTCGCCGCCGGAGCCGCTTTTTTCGCCGGAGCCGCGGCGGTCTTCGCCGGAGCGGCTTTCTTTGCCGCGGTGGCCTTCTTGGCTGGGGCCGCTTTCTTTGCGGGAGCTTTCGTTGCAGTTGCCATCGTTTCAGTCCTCTTGTCGATGTGGATCAATCACCAGCGAAAACGGCTTCTCGACTGGCTGCGCCCATGCTAATGGAGAAAACAGCCTGCTCCAAGGGGCACCGGGGCCAAAAAGTCCACATTGAGAAGAAAATCGTTGCCGTTTCCCGACGAATCCATCCGAAGAGGACGATACCCATGACAACGCGCACGCTCCGCAGCCTTGCTTTTTCAACCTGCGATCTCTGTGACGCTCACGAAAACGACCACAGTGGCGCCTTTCGGGTGCTACCGCCGGTGTTCCGCAGCTTTGGCAGCGACGCGCCATTTGCCGGTCCGGTCTACACCTTGCGCTGTGACGAGGACAACTCCCGTGTGCGCGAGGCAGTTCAATCGGCCGGCGAGGGGCGGGTTCTGGTGGTGGCCGGGGGCGGCAAGACCCGGCGCGCCTTGCTCGGCGGCATGCTCGCACGGCTGGCCGCGGAGCATGGCTGGGCGGGCGTTGTCGTCGACGGTGCGGTGCGCGACGTGGCCGAACTGCGCGAGAGCCGCTTGCCGATTCGCGCCTTGGCGCTCATGCCCATGCGCACCGAGAAGCGTGGGGCGGGAGAGGCGGGCATCACCGTCGAAATCCAAGGCGTGAAAATTTCCACGGGCGACTGGCTCTATGCCGATGAAGACGGCATCGTGGTTGCCGATCGACCTCTGCTCGGCAGCGCGGAGCCGAATTGACCGGGGCAACGCGCAACCGGCCAGTCATGGCATGCGCCGTTCGGTGTCGAACGGGCCGCGATCACTGAGGCGGAGTCGGCGTTTCCTTGGCCTTGCCGGCATCGGATGTCGGTTGCGTTGCCAGGATGACCGCGAGGCAGGCCAAGGCCAGGGCCGCGCCCTGCAGCGGGTTGAACGGTTCCCCGAGCACGAGCACCCCCACCAGCGTCGCCGACAGCGGCATCATCACCGTGAAGACACCCGCGCGTGAGGCGGGTACGGTTTTCAGCCCGGTCATCCAGAGCCAGACGCTCCAGACCGAGGCGGCAAAGGCGTAGAACACCAGCAGCCCCCACTGGCCTGGACCGACACGATCGAAGCGGAAGTGCCAGGCCGCAAACGCCCCGAGCGGCGTAGCCAGCACCAGCCCCCAAAGGTTGATGATGGCGGTGATGCGCTTTGCACCGAGCGAGCCCGTCAAGCGTTTGCCAATGACCGAATAGAGTGCTTCGCACAGCGCTGCGGCCAGCAACGCCGCGAGGCCGAGCGGGTCGATCGCGGCCGTGTCGGCTGCGACGCCCTGGGCCGTCGTGTGCTGGCCCAGGCCCAGCAGGGCGATGCCCATCACCGCGAGCGCCACGGCAATCCATTCCCGCTGCGTGACGCGTTCCGACAAGAACGCCGCACTCAGCAAGGCGACCCAAGCCGGGATGGACGCCATCACGATGGCCGCCGCGATGGCGCCGCTACGCCCGACACCCCAGACCATGAACACGGTAAAGAGGAAGTTGCCAAACAAGGACTCCCCAAACAGGGCTGCGTGCGTTCTCCAGGCGATCGGCGGCTCATCAGCACGACGCCTCACCCAGGAGTGCATCGCAAGCGCGGCAATCCCAAAACGCAGCCAGGCCAACAAGAAAATGGGGAAGGTCTGGGCCAGCGGCTTGCTGAGGGCGACGTAGCTGCCCACGAGCGCCATGCTCGAGGCCAGCGCCGCATAGGCCACGGGCCGCCTCAGTCCCGAGGCGCGGTCAGGATCGATGTTCATCGGGGGATTTTGACGGCTGTCGTAGCCGCAGTGACGGTATTCCATAATGTGGGAAATGCTTTTCACGTGCGAAACGATTCCTTCCGATGCAACTGTTTTTTTCTTCGAAGATAAGAAAAAACGTTTCACATCAAGAAAGTCGAAGATAAGTCCTTGTTTTTGTTTGGGTGGTTTCGGTCTTATATAAGACATATGAGTGGTCAAATGTCTTATAGAAGAGTTATATTTCCACCGTCCCTGGCGTTGCTCGTCGTCCGTGGGTGTATCGGTTTCTTTTTATGAACTTCTGGAGGTTCTTCATGTCCCAAAGCAATCCTGAGCAAATGACCCGCGAGCAGCAGATCGCTGCACTCGAGCAAGATTGGGCGACCAATCCCCGCTGGAAGGGTGTCAAGCGTGGCTACACCGCCGCCGATGTGGTGCGGCTGCGCGGCAGCGTGCACATCGAGCACACGCTCGCCAAGCGGGGTGCGGAAAAGCTCTGGGCCAAGATCAACGGGGGCGCCAAGAAGGGCTACGTGAATGCGTTTGGCGCCATCACCGCGGGGCAGGCGATGCAGCAGGCGAAAGCCGGTCTCGAGGCCGTTTACCTGAGCGGCTGGCAGGTCGCAGCCGATGGCAATACGGGTGAAACCATGTACCCCGACCAGTCGCTGTACCCGTACGACTCGGTGCCGGTCATGGTTCGTCGCATCAACAACACCTTCAAGCGTGCGGACGAAATCCAGTGGGGGCGTGGCATCGGCCCCGGCGACAAGGACTACATCGACTACTTCCTGCCGATCGTGGCCGATGCGGAAGCCGGCTTCGGCGGCGTGCTCAACGCCTTCGAGCTCATGAAGAGCATGATCATCGCAGGTGCCGCGGGCGTTCACTTCGAGGATCAACTCGCAGCCGTCAAGAAGTGCGGTCACATGGGCGGCAAGGTTCTGGTGCCCACGCAGGAAGCCATCGAAAAGCTCATCGCCGCGCGCTTCGCAGCCGACGTGATGGGTGTGCCGACCATCGTTCTCGCGCGCACCGACGCCGAGGCAGCCAACCTCATCACCTCGGATCATGACGAGCGCGACCGTCCGTTCCTGACCGGCGAGCGCACGCAAGAAGGCTTCTTCCGTGTCAAGAATGGTCTGGAACAGGCCATCAGCCGCGGCGTTTCCTACGCGCCCTACGCCGACCTGGTCTGGTGCGAAACCGGCACCCCGGATCTGGGCTTTGCCCGCGAGTTCGCTCAAGCGGTTCTGGCGGCCAACCCGGGCAAACTCCTGGCTTACAACTGCTCGCCCTCGTTCAACTGGAAGAAGAACCTCGACGACAAGACGATCGCCCGCTTCCAGGACGAACTCTCGGCGTTGGGCTACAAGTACCAGTTCATCACGCTGGCGGGTATCCACATCAACTGGTTCAACACCTTCAACTTTGCCCATGCCTACGCCCGCGGTGAAGGCATGAAGCACTACGTCGAAATGGTGCAGGAGCCCGAATTCGCTGCCCGCGAAAAAGGCTACACCTTTGTGTCGCACCAGCAGGAAGTGGGTGCGGGCTACTTCGACGACGTCACCACGGTGATCCAGGGCGGTTCGTCGAGCGTCAAGGCGCTCACGGGCTCCACCGAAGAGGCCCAGTTCCACTGAAGCCGGTGAATGGGCGGCCGATCACTGGCCGCCCTCCGCTGCAAGCGCCCGCTCTGCCGGGCGCTTTTTTATGGGAGGCAGCCATCGTTCCGCACGCTGGCGACGGGTGTGGGGCGATAAAATCTCCCGTTTTGCTGCGGGTTCACAGAGGCGCCTGCGCCTGTGGGGATCATCGCCGCGTCTCGACGTCAACGAACGCACAACATGATCGAAATCACGCTCCCCGATGGTTCCAAGCGAAGCTTCCCGCAACCGGTGACGGTCGCCGATGTCGCGGCTGCCATCGGTCCAGGCCTTGCCAAGGCGGCCATCGCAGGGAAGGTCGATGGGAAGCTCGTCGACCTCAGCACGCCGGTGACCACGAATGCGAACGTGGCCATCGTCACCGCCAAGGATCCTGAGGGGCTCGAGATCATTCGTCACTCGACCGCTCACCTGTTGGCTTACGCGGTCAAAGATCTGTTTCCAGAAGCGCAGGTCACGATCGGTCCCGTGATCGAGAACGGCTTTTATTACGACTTTGCCTTCAAGCGGCCGTTCACGCCCGAGGACCTGCAGGCCATCGAGAAGCGCATGGCCGAACTTGCGGCGCGCGACGAGCCGGTGGTTCGCCGAGTCTTGCCTCGCGATGAGGCCGTTGCTTATTTCAAAGGCCTCGGCGAGCACTACAAGGCCGAGATCATTGAGTCCATCCCGCCCGGCGAAGAGGTGTCGCTGTACCGCGAGGGGGCGTTCGAAGATCTGTGCCGCGGTCCGCACGTCCCTTCGACCGGCAAGCTGAAGTTTTTCAAGCTGATGAAGGTCGCGGGGGCTTACTGGCGGGGCGACCATCGCAATGAGATGCTGCAGCGGATTTACGGGACGGCGTGGGCGAGTAAGGAAGAACTGCAACAGTACCTGCACATGCTCGAAGAGGCCGAAAAGCGCGACCACCGCCGACTCGGCCGCGAGCTCGACCTCTTTCATCTCGATGAGCTCTCGCCGGGTACGGTTTTTTGGCATCCCAAGGGATGGACGCTCTGGCAAGAGGTCGAACAGTACATGCGCCGCGTCTACCGAGAAAACGGTTACCTCGAAGTGAAAGGGCCGCAGATTCTCGACAAGGCGCTGTGGGAGAAAACCGGCCACTGGGACAAATACCGTGAAAACATGTTTGTCACCGAGTCGGAAAAGCGGGAGTACGCGCTCAAGCCGATGAACTGCCCGGGGCACATCCTCATCTTCAAGCAGGGCATCAAAAGCTATCGCGATCTGCCGTTGCGCTACGGCGAATTCGGACAATGCCACCGAAACGAACCCAGCGGCGGCCTGCATGGGATCATGCGCGTGCGCGCGTTCACGCAGGATGATGGCCACATCTTCTGTACCGAAGACCAGATTCAATCCGAGGTCAATGCCTTCACCCGCTTGCTGCAGCGGGTGTACCGCGACTTCGGGTTCGAGCACATCATCTACAAGGTCGCGACCCGTCCGGAGCAGCGCATCGGCTCGGACGCGAGCTGGGACAAGGCCGAGGCGGCTTTGATGGACAGCTTGCGCGCCTCGGGCTGTGACTTCGAGATCGCCCCCGGCGACGGCGCGTTTTACGGTCCCAAAATCGAATACACGCTCAAGGACGCCATCGGCCGACCCTGGCAGTGCGGCACCATCCAGGTGGATTTCTCCATGCCGGAGCGGCTCGACGCCGAATACGTCGGCGAGGACGGCGCGCGGTATCGCCCGGTGATGCTGCATCGTGCCATCGTCGGCAGCCTGGAACGCTTCATCGGCATCCTCATCGAGCAGCATGCAGGGGCCTTGCCCACGTGGCTGGCACCGGTGCAGGTGGCCGTACTCAACATCACCGATGCCCAGTCCGATTACGCAGCCGAGGTGGCGCAGCAGTTGCGCCATCGCGGCATTCGCGTGGCTCTGGACCAACGGAACGAGAAAATTACGTATAAAATCCGCGAACACTCCGTCCAAAAGCTTCCCTACATCCTTGTCGTCGGCGACAAGGAGCGTCAAGTCGGCGCCGTTGCCGTCCGTGCGCGCGGGAACAAGGATCTCGGTGTGATGCCGGTGTCCGACTTCGCGGACCTGATCCAGCGGGAAGTTCTGAAGAAACAGTCGGCCTAGCCTGGGTCTGTTGCGCGGATCTTCCGTAGACGGTTTTTTCAGTATTTTTGAAGGGTTTTAGCCATCGTTACCGAATTCCGTGACCGTCGCCAGCGCGAAGAGCGCAAGCATCGACTCAACCGAGAAATCATGGCTCCGGAGGTCCGGCTCTCGGGGCCGAACAACGAGCCGCTCGGGATCGTCAGCCTCTCCGAGGCGTTGCGCATGGCCGGCGAGCTTGATGTGGACCTGGTCGAAATCGCCGCCACGGCGAACCCACCGGTTTGTCGCCTGATGGACTATGGAAAGTTCAAGTATCAGGAACAAAAGCGTGCAGCCGAGGCAAAGGCGAAGCAGACCGTCATCGAAATCAAAGAGGTCAAGTTTCGTCCGGGTACCGACGAGGGGGACTACCAGATCAAGATGCGCAACATTCGGCGCTTCCTGGCTGAAGGCGACAAAGTCAAGGTCACCTTGCGGTTCCGTGGTCGTGAGATCACGCACCAGGAGTTGGGTCTGGCGTTGTTGAACCGGATTCGGGACGAGTTGGCTGATCAGATCGTGGTGGAGCAGTTTCCTAAGCTCGAGGGGCGGCAGATGATCATGATGATCGCGCCTGCCCGTAAAAAGGCTGCGCCGAAGGCGGTCGAGGCGACGGAAGCCAAAACGCAGTGATTTTTTAAGTGGCTCGGGGCCATCAAGGCTGCAATCGCTTGCAGACGCCTCACGAGCACAATTCAGAAGGAGCAGAAAATGCCCAAAATGAAGACCAAGAGCAGCGCGAAAAAGCGCTTTCGTGTTCGTCCCGGTGGGACGGTGAAGCGGGGCCAGGCGTTCAAGCGCCACATCCTGACCAAGAAAACCACCAAGAACAAGCGTCATCTGCGTGGACCGGTGACGGTCGACAAAACCAACATGGGGCATGTTGCGCAAATGATGCCTTTTGCTGGCCTGTAATCGACGGACGAACAAGGAGAATTCAACATGCCTCGCGTAAAACGTGGAGTGACGGCGCGTGCCCGTCACAAGAAGGTTCTGGCTCTGGCCAAGGGTTTCCGTGGCCGTCGTGGTAACGTCTTCCGGATCGCCAAGCAGGCGGTGATGAAGGCTGGGCAATATGCCTATCGCGATCGCCGGACCAAGAAGCGGGTGTTCCGCCAGTTGTGGATTGCACGGATCAATGCGGCTGCGCGTGAGTGTGGCTTGACCTATAGCCAGTTTGCCAACGGTCTGAAAAAGGCCGCCATCGAGATCGACCGTAAGGTCCTGTCGGATATGGCGATCCACGACAAGGCGGCATTTGCCGCGATCGTGGAGAAGGTCAAGGGGCAGTTGGCCACCGCCTGATCCAGCCCGCCTCGATGAGGCGGAGCGTTCGATTCGGGAAAAGGGTTGGGGCTTGAAGGCTTCAATCCTTTTTCTTTTCCAGCATCCATCCGTACACGAAGCCGCCGTCATGGAAGATTACAGCGTCTTGGTCGATGAAGCCCGGGCCAGTTTTGCCCGCGCGCAGACCGTGGCCGAGCTTGAAAATGCAAAGGCTCGCTTTCTTGGCAAGTCCGGGCGCGTCACCGCCTTGCTCAAAGACCTCGCGGGGCTCGATCCGGAGCAGCGCAAGGCGATGGGGGCGCAGATCAATCGGGTCAAGCAAGCGGTCGAGGCCGCGCTCAACGAGCGCCGACAGGCCATGGCGGCAGAGGAGCTCGAGCGGCAGTTGCGGGCCGAACGCCTGGACGTGACGCTCCCAGGGCGTCGCCGTGGGGCAGGTGCCGTGCACCCGGTCTCGCGGACGATCATGCGCATCGAGCAGTACTTTGGCTCGATGGGTTTCGACGTGGCGCAGGGGCCGGAGATCGAGACAGACTGGTTCAACTTCACGGCGCTCAACACGCCCGCGGATCATCCAGCGCGGTCGATGCACGACACCTTCTACGTCGAGGGCGGTTATCTGCTGCGCACCCACACGAGTCCGATGCAGATCCGACACGCGATGCATCACGTTGCGAAATATCGGGACCGGCTCGAGGCCGGTGAGGACATGCCCGATATTCGCGTCATTGCGCCGGGCCGCACCTACCGGGTCGACAGTGACGCGACGCATTCGCCCATGTTCCACCAGTGCGAGGGACTCTGGGTCGGAAGAAGTGTCAGTTTCAAGGACTTGAAAGTGATTTTCACGGACTTCTGCCGTGCCTTCTTTGAGCGCGACGATCTCCAATTGCGCTTCCGTCCCAGTTTCTTCCCGTTCACCGAGCCGAGCGCAGAAGTCGATCTTCAGTTTCCCGATGGGCCGCTTGCGGGTCGCTGGCTCGAGGTTGCGGGGGCGGGGCAGGTGCACCCCAACGTGATTCGGAATATGGGACTCGATCCCGAGGCCTACATGGGTTTTGCCTTTGGCATGGGGCCTGACCGTTTGACCATGCTGCGCTATGGCATCTCCGACTTGCGTCTGTTTTTTGAAGGCGATGTCCGTTTCCTTGGGCAATTCCAGTAATTCAAAAGGCGCCCCAAATGCAATTCCCTGAGTCTTGGCTGCGCGAATTCTGCAACCCCCCGCTGTCTACGAACGAGTTGGCCAATGTGCTGACGATGGGGGGGCTCGAGGTCGAGGAAACCCGCCCCGTGGCCCCTCCTTTCCAAGGTGTCGTCGTCGGCTTGATCGTCGAGGCTACCCCCCATCCAAATGCTGACCGCTTGCGGGTCTGCCGGGTCGATGTGGGAGAGGATCGTTTACTCCAAATCGTTTGTGGGGCACCGAATGCCCGGGCGGGCATCCGTGTTCCCTGTGCTCGCGTCGGCGCGGCGTTGCCACCGGGGGCCGATGGTGCGCCCTTCGAGATTCGCCAGGCCAAGTTGCGGGGTGTGGAGAGCGAGGGCATGTTGTGCTCGGCACGGGAGCTCGGGCTTTCGGACGACCATGGCGGCTTGCTCGAGCTCAGTCCCGAGGCGCCGGTCGGCGTCGACATTCGCGACTTTTTGCAGCTGGACGACACGATCTTCGTGCTCAAGCTCACGCCCAATCTCGCGCATTGCCTGAGTGTCTATGGCGTGGCGCGGGAACTGTCCGCGCTCACGGGAACCCCGCTCAAACCCCTGGAATTCCCCAAGATCGAGCCGAGGACCGACGCGACACTTCCCGTGAAAGTGGCGGCCCCGGATCTTTGTGGCCGCTTCTCCGGTCGGGTCATTCGGGGCGTCAATCCGCAGGCGGTCACGCCGGCTTGGATGGTCGAGCGCCTCAGACGCTGTGGGCAGCGCAGCGTGTCGGCGCTGGTCGACATTTCGAACTATGTGATGTTCGAGTCGGGGCAGCCCTCGCATGTGTTTGACCTGGAACGGATACACGGCGGGCTCGAGGTGCGTTGGGGACGCCCGGGTGAGCGCCTGAAACTGCTCAATGGACAGACGGTTGAGCTGGACGAAACCGTCGGCGTCATTGCCGATGCGGAGCAGGTGGAGTCGCTGGCGGGGATCATGGGGGGCGATGCGACCGCTGTGGGCGACGCAACGCGCCATGTCTACCTCGAGGCGGCTTTCTGGTGGCCCAGGGCGATCGCGGGACGTGCGCGTCGATTCAACTTTTCCACGGACGCTGGGCACCGCTTCGAGCGTGGCGTTGATCCAGCACTCACGGTCGAACACCTCGAGCGGATCACCGACCTGATTCAGAAGATTTGTGGCGGCGAGCCCGGGCCGGTCCAGGACCTCCCGGTGAACGTTCCGAGCCCGGAGGAAGTGCGCTTGCGCGTGGATCGCGCAGAGAAGGTGCTGGGTATGCCTTTGGGAATCGAGCGCTGCGAGCAAGCGCTTCGGGCGCTGTCGTTGCCGACGCGGCGCCTGGACGAAAGCCAGCTCGCCGTTTTGCCGCCGACGTTCCGTTTTGATTTGCGGATCGAAGAAGACCTGATCGAAGAGATCGCCCGCATGATCGGCTACGACCAGTTGCCCGACGAGACGCCTCTTGCGCCGCTGCAGGCCAAGCCGAGTGCCGAGTCCGAGCGCTCGGCGGCGGATTTACGTCGTGTGATGGCCGATCTGGGCTACGACGAAACCATCAGCTTCAGCTTCGTTGACGAGGCTTGGGAGCGCGATCTGGCGGCGAATCCCGATCCAATCCGGGTTCTCAATCCGATCGCGAGCCATCTGGCCGTGATGCGGTCGACCCTGGTTGGGTCTCTGCTCAGTGCGCTGAGATTCAATCTCGACCATCGTGTAGACCGGGTTCGACTGTTCGAGATCGGTCGTGTGTTTCGCCGCAACCCGAACGTTGCGGAGTCGGCCTTTGAAGTGGCGGGCATCGACCAGCCCCTGAAGCTCGCAGGCATTGCCTATGGGCAGACGGATGTGCCACACTGGGACGGCCCAGGCCGTTGGGTCGACTTCTTTGACGTCAAAGGCGACATCGAGCAGTTGTTCGAGCCGCGGCGCCTGTCGTTTCAGGCCAGCGAGCATCCGGCCTTGCACCCGGGGCGCAGCGCAGCGATTCTGCTCGAAGGGCGTTCGATCGGATTTGTCGGCGAGCTGCATCCCCGCTGGCGGCAACAATGGGAGTTCGCGCGGCCTCCGGTCCTCTTCGAGATTGACTTCCGCGCGGCCTGCGAGCGCGTGGTTCCGCGTTTGATCGAGGTTGGACGTTTTCCCGTCTCGATTCGCGACATCGCCATCGTGTTGCCGGATGGCGTCTTGTTTGGGGCCGTTTCGGCGGCGATCGAACGGGCGGCCCCTGGGACCATCTTGCGCGACGTGCGGATCTTCGACGTCTATCGCCCCAAGGCTGCGGGCGCTGAGTCGGACCAAGCGGTGCCCGCAGGTCATCGCAGCCTCGCGATTCGTTTGGTCTTTGGTTCGAATGAGCGAACGCTGACGGATGCGGAGATGGACGAGGCCGTTTCTACGATTCTTGCCTCGCTTCAGCGGGAATTCGGGGCACGCTTGCGTGCCTGAAGCGCATTGGGTTCACGAGTGGGTGGCAGACATGGAGCCAGCGATGGAGATCACGGTCGACAACCTCGAAACACCGGCTTTGACGAAGGCGGAGTTGGCGGAGCTGCTGTTTGAGCGCATCGGGCTGAACAAGCGCGAGTCCAAGGAGATGGTGGACGCATTTTTCGACCTGATCGGCAGCGAATTGATCAAGGGCGAAGATGTCCGCATCGCGGGCTTCGGCAGCTTTGAGATCCGAACCAAAGCGCCCCGGCCCGGGCGCAATCCGCGTACCGGGGCGCTCGTGCCGATCGACGCTCGGCGCGTGGTGGTGTTCCACCCGAGCCAGAAGCTGCGTGCCCAGCTTCAAGGCGGCTCGAACGCGGCTTTGAAAGCCGATGGCGACGATGTCTCGGATTTTGAACGATGACGAGCGCTGCGAATTTGCCGCCGATTCCTGCGAAGCGGTACTTCACGATCGGAGAGGTCGCCGTCCTGTGCGGCGTGAAGCCGCATGTGCTCCGCTATTGGGAGCAGGAGTTCGCTCAGTTGAGGCCGATGAAGCGTCGCGGAAACCGGCGCTACTACCAGCACCATGAAGTCTTGATGGTGCGGCGGATTCGTGAACTCCTCTATGAGCAAGGCTTTACGATCAGCGGCGCTCGTGCGCAGCTGCAGCAAGGCGCGAGCGACGCCGGCGTTTGGACGGGTGAGCCGCTGGAGCAGGACGGCTCACCCATTGTGCTTGAGGCTTCGGATGCCGCGGGTTCCAACTCGCCGATCGCGGCTTCATCGGCCTTGGGCTCCTTCCGCCAACAGTTGTTCGAAATTCGACGTCTGTTGGAGGACGGCGAGCCGGAAACGAGCGATTCTTCACTGAAAAGCACGATATAATTGCAGCTTCGGCGTGTAGCGCAGCCTGGTAGCGCACTTGCATGGGGTGCAAGGGGTCGCGAGTTCGAATCCCGCCACGCCGACCATTTTTAGGGCCGCAGTTTCCGACTGCGGCCCTTTGCCGTTTTGGGGCCAACTCAGGGTCTCGATATGCTTGTGGTGCCGCTGAA
>NZ_JAEMQB010000151.1:0-16719 GCF_022759015.1 Tibeticola sp.
GGCATCCAGCTTGCCGTCGCGCCGGTGTTTTTGCTCACTGCCGTCTCCGGCCTGATCGGGGCGGTGGCGGGGCGGCTTGCGCGCATCATCGACCGCGCCCGCGTGGTCGAGGCGCAAGCCTTGGCTTCGACCGACCCCGCCTTCCGCGCCCGTGCGCTGTCGGAAATCGCGCTCTTGCGCTGGCGCGGACGGCTCGCCAACGGCGCGGTCGCTTTGCTCACGCTGTGCGCCTTTTTCATCGGCTTGACGATCATCGTGCTGTTCGTTGCCGAGACCACGGACTTTCAGGCGAGTCGGCTGGCCGTGGCGGGCTTCCTCGGTGGGATCGGCTGCTTTCTCGCGGCCTTGCTGTGCTTTTTCATCGAGACCATGCTTGGCACCCGCATGCTGAACTTTCGTCTTCCGGAGTCGCCGACATGAAGCCCAAGGCGCGTGGTTTCGACGGCTTGTCGGCGTTGGTGTATTCGACCGAAGGCGGCCGCATGTGTCCGCAGTGCCGCCAGCCGGTGGCGCAATGCGTGTGCAAGGCGCGGGCCGAGGCGGCCGCGCGCGTGGCCGGGGACGGCGTGGTTCGTGTGGCACGCGAGAGTAAGGGGCGCGGCGGCAAGGTCGTCACGCTGGTGCGCGGCGTGCCCTTGGGCGGCGCCGAACTCGAAGCCTTGGCCAAGCAGCTCAAGACCGCCTGCGGCAGCGGCGGCACGGTCAAGGACGGGGTGGTCGAAATCCAGGGCGACCATGTCGCGCGCCTGGTGGACTGGCTCGCAGCGCGGGGCTTTAAGGTCAAGCGCGCAGGTGGATGAGCGGGTGGCACAGGGGTTGGTACCCGGGTCAACGCCGAGGGGGTCAGCCGCTGCGTCTGGACGTCACTGCGCAATCGCCCGGGCCGCCTCGCGCACCAGCGCTGGGCCACGGTAGATGAATCCGGTGTAGACCTGAACCAGGTTGGCGCCGGCTTCGATCTTTTGAACCGCGTCCGCGCCGCTCAAGATGCCGCCTACGCCGATGATGGGAAAGTCCGGCCCCAAGGCCGCGCGCAAGGCACGGATCACCCGGTTGCTGGGCTCGAACACCGGGGCGCCGCTGAGTCCGCCGGCTTCGTCGGCATGGGGCAGGCCGCGCACCGCATCGCGCGCCAAGGTCGTGTTGGTTGCCACGACGCCATCCATGCCGTGCGCGCGCAGCGCAGTGGCGATCGCTTCGATCTGGCCGTCGTCGAGGTCGGGTGCGATTTTGATGAAGATCGGCACGCGTCGTCCGTGCTTGTGCGCGAGCGTCTCGCGGGATTGAGCCAGCGCGCCAAGCAGGCCATCGAGCGCGGCGTCGCTTTGCAGCGCGCGCAAGTTCTTTGTGTTGGGGCTCGAGATGTTGACCGTCACATAGTCGGCATGGGCGTACACCCCCGCGAGCCCCGTGAGGTAGTCGCGCGTGGCCTCTTCGATCGGCGTGGCGGCGTTTTTGCCGATGTTGAGGCCGAGCACCATGGGCGTGCCCTGCGCCTGCGTGCGAAAGCGCGCGCGCTGCACATGCGCGATGAAAGCGTCGAGCCCTTCATTGTTGAAGCCCAGCCGGTTGATGAGCGCATGCGCTTCGGGCAGGCGGAACATGCGCGGCTTGGGGTTGCCTGGCTGCGGCAGCGGCGTGACGGTGCCGACCTCGACGAAGCCAAAGCCCATGGCGGCAAAGGCGTCGATGCAGCGCGCGTTCTTGTCGAGCCCTGCGGCGAGCCCAACGCGGTTGGGGAAGCGCAGGCCCGCGACCGTGACCGGGTCCTCGACCCGGGGCTGGGCCCAGGCGCAGGCCAGCGGTGTGTGCTGCAGGCGCTCGAGGCTCGAGAGCGTGAGTTCATGGGCGACTTCGGGGTCGAGCCGAAACAGCAGCGCGCGTGCGCCCGCGTAGGGGAAAAAGCTCATCGGATAATGCGTGTTTTGAACAGAGGAGATTGTCGCAAATGACGCAAGATGAACTCAAAGCGATGGTTGGCCGAGCCGCCCTCGACTATGTGACGCCGGGTGAGATCGTCGGGGTGGGGACGGGCTCGACCGTCAACAAGTTCATCGAGGCGCTCGCGACCCTGAAGGACCAGATCATCGGCGCGGTTTCGAGTTCCGAGGCCTCGACGGCGCGGCTCAAGGCGGTCGGAATCCCGGTGTTCGACTGCAACGAGGTCGAAGAGATCGCGGTCTATATCGACGGCGCCGACGAGATCGACCCCGCAGGCTACATGATCAAAGGCGGTGGCGCGGCACTCACGCGCGAGAAGATCGTCGCCGCCCAATCGAAGCGCTTCATCTGCATCGCCGACCAGTCCAAGCTCGTACACACCCTCGGGGCCTTCCCGCTGCCGGTGGAGGTGATCCCGATGGCGAGCCACCGCATCATGCGCCAGTTCGTCGCGCTGGGCGGCAAACCGGTGCAGCGCCTGAAAGACGGTAAACCCCTCGTGACCGACAACGGTCAGCACATCCTCGATGTGCAAGGCCTGCGCATCAGCGACCCGCTGGGCTTCGAGGCGATGGTGAGCCTCTGGCCGGGCGTCGTCGAGGTCGGTGTTTTTGCCCACCACAAGGCGAGCGTCTGCCTGCTGGGCACCGAGCAGGGCGTCAAAACCCTCAAATTCGACTGATTTTGCGACCTTGCCGGGATCAATAGGGCGGGGGTTGCTCTCGAAATCGGAGCGCGCGCTCGGAGGCGCGCTCCCGCTCAAAAGCGGATGCCGGCAGGATTGCTCGGCGCGCGCTGCGGCGGCGGGGCCGGCGGTGGGGCCGGCTCATAGGCCGAAGTGGGTGCCACCGCGCCGGCTGGCTGCGCGGCGGATGCCGCGGAGGGTGCCTTGGGTTCGGCCAGTGGCGCAGGCGGCGGCAGCCGGTAACCGGGTGGCAGCTGGGCGCTGCGTGGGTAGCCGGCAGCATCGAGATACTGGCGCCATTCGGTCTCGTTGTAGCCTTTGACGATGCGGTTGCCGATGCCGAGAACCGGCAGTTCCGTCGACTGAGTTCGCTGCTGTAGCAGCTGCGCGTCCTCGGCGGTGGTCACGGTCCGTTCGGCAAAAGGCACGCCGCGCTGCCGCAGGTAAGCCCGAGCAGCATCGCAAGCGGCGCACGACGAGGTGGTATAGAGCGTGATCGGATAGCGGCTCACGGCTTGCTGCAGTTCATAGGGAAGGGCAGGGCCTGAACCCGCTGCCGCCGCACCCGCTCGAGCCGGCTGCGAGGCAGCCTTGGCCGCGGGGGGTGGGGGGACGTCCGAGTAAGTGACGCGTCCATCCGGGCCAACGATGCGGTAGAGCGCCTGGGCCGAGGAACTGCCCCCGCCGAGCAGGAGCACAGCGGCGAACACGGCCCGCAACGGTCGGCGGTCGATCGATTCAAACACGTTTGATTCCTCCTCTTTGGGTACCCGCGGGTAGGATAGGCTCAGAGGCTCAGCCTCTCAGGGCTGGGTCTGCCGGGCGGGCGGCGCGTCCGCCATGCCTTGATGCCGCAGCAGCGCGTCGAGCCTGGGCTCGCGCCCGCGGAAGGCTTTGAACGAATCCATGGCAGGGCGGCTGCCGCCAGCTTCGAGGATTGCCTGCCGGTAACGGCGACCGGTTTCGCGGCTGTGGCGGCCGTCGCCGGAGACGGTTTCCTCGAAGGCGGCGTAGGCATCGGCGCTCAGCACCTCAGCCCACTTGTAGCTGTAATAACCCGCGGCGTAGCCACCGGCAAAGATGTGTCCAAAGCTGTGCGCGGTTCGCGCAAAGCCCGGCGGCGGCAGCACGGCGACCTCGGCACGAACCTGATCGAGCAAGGGCTGCAGATCGGCTTCGGGCTCGTGGTCGGTGTGCAGCAGGATGTCGAACAGCGCGTACTCGATTTGGCGCAGGGTCTGCAGGCCGCTTTGGTAGTTGCGCGCGGCGCTGATCTTGTCGAACAGGGCGCGCGGAATCGGCTCGCCCGTGTCCACGTGGGCCGTCATCGCGCGCAGGACGTTCCACTCCCAGCAAAAGTTCTCCATGAACTGGCTGGGCAACTCGACGGCATCCCACTCGACGCCACTGATGCCCGAGACATCACGCTCATCGACTTGAGTGAGCAGGTGGTGCAATCCGTGCCCGAATTCATGAAAGACGGTGATGACGTCGTCGTGGGTCAACAGCGCGGGCTTGTCGTCTTGGGGCCCAGCGAAGTTGCACACCAGATGCGCGACCGGCGTCTGCAGTTCGCCCGTGTCCGGGCGGCGCCAACGGGCGCGCACGTCGTCCATCCAGGCTCCGCCGCGTTTGCCGTTGCGCGCCGTGGGGTCGAAATAGAACTGGCCCACGAGCGAGCCTTCGCGCTCGATGCGGAAAAAACGCACGTCCGGATGCCAGACCGCCGCCTGGTCCGGGGCGATGCGAATCTCGAACAGATGTTCGACGAGTTCGAACAAACCTTGCAGCACCTTGGGCTGCGGGAAATACTGCTTCAGTTCCTGTTCGCTGAAGGCATAGCGGCTTTCCTTGAGGCGCTCGCCGATGTACGTCCAGTCCCAGGGCTGTGGGTCGCGGATGCCCAAATGCTCGGCCGCAAACGCGCGCATTTCGGCGACGTCGCGCTCGGCGTAGGGCCGGGCCCGCTCGGCGAGCGCTCGGAGGAACGCAGCCACTTCCTCGGGCGACTCGGCCATCTTCGGCACCAGGGACAGCGCCGCATAGTTCGGGTAGCCCAGCAGTTGTGCTTCTTCGCGGCGCAAGGCGAGGATTTCCCGAATGATCGGCGTGTTGTCGTAGCGCCGGGCTTCTCCTTCCGCCTGATCCGAGGCCCGAGTGACGTAGGCGCGGTAGAGCCGCTCCCGAAGTGCGCCGCTGCGCGCGTATTGCATGACGGGCAGATACGAGGGCAGCTTCAGCGTCAGCTTGTAGCCCTCACGGCCATCCTTCGAGGCGGCTTCCCGGGCCGCGAGCAGCACGTCCTCCGGGATGCCCTCGACCTCATCGGCGCTGGCGTAGTAGGCGAAATGATCGGTGGCATCGAGCACGTTTTCGCTGAATTTCTGGCTCAGTTCAGCCAGCCGCTCTTGAATCTGGGCGTGCCGCTCGCGCTGTTGGCCCTGCAGCTCGGCGCCGCCCAGCACGAAGGCGCGCAAGGCCAGCCGGTGCGCCTGGCGCTGGGCATCGTCAAGCGTGGCGGGGTCGATCGCCTTGTACTTGGCGTATAGCCGCTCGTCGGCGCCGAGCCGTGTCCAAAACTCGGTCACTGCAGGCAGCGCTTCGTTGTACGCAGCGCGCAGTTCCGGGCTGTCGGCCACGGCGTTGAGGTGGCTCACGACGCTCCACGCCCGGCCCAGGCGCTCGGTCGCCACGTCGAGCGTGCGCGCGATCGCCAACCAGTCGGCGGGGAATGAAGGCTCGGTGACCCGGGCCAGCGCCGCGTTGGCCTGGGCCAGCAGCTCTTGGATCGCGGGTACGACATGCGCCGGAGCCACCCGGTCGAATGCGGGCAGACCTGAGAAGTCGAGCAGGGGATTCGTTTCGTTTTCGGTGTTCATGCACCGATTGTGCGCGAACCGTGCAGGGCGCGGATGGCGCTGTCCGTCGCCAGAGCCTTATGGCAACGTTGAACAAGTTCCTCGCGCGCCGCGCATCCCGGCTGCAGGCGGGATGCGTCGTTGCAAATCCTCGCCATAGCTGCGGCTATGGCTGCGGTTTGCGCCTCGCATCCCATCCCGCCGCCGGGCGCGCACCATCGCGGGAACTTATTCAGCGTTGCCTTAGCGCCCAGGCAACGAGCGCTCGGCTGCCTGCAAGGTGTTGACCAGCAGCATCGTGATGGTCATCGGCCCGACGCCCCCGGGCACGGGCGTGATCCAGCCTGCCACGGTCGAGACCCCGGCATAGTCGACGTCGCCACAGAGCTTGCCCTCGGTCGTTCGGTTCATGCCGACGTCGATCACCACGGCACCGGGTTTGACCATGTCCGCCGTCACCAAGCCCTGCTTGCCGACCGCAGCGACCAGCACGTCGGCCTGCAGCGTCATGGCCTTGAGGTCCGGTGTTGCGCTGTGGCAGATCGTGACCGTGGCATGCTGCTGGAGCAGCAGCAAGGCCATGGGTTTGCCCACGATGTTGCTGCGGCCGATGACGACTGCGTGCTTGCCGCGCAACTCGTAGCCGATCGACTCGAGCATTTTCATGACGCCATGCGGCGTGCAGGGGAGAAAGCCCGGCAGCCCGGTGAGCAGCGCGCCCGCGTTGGCGACATGGAAGCCATCGACATCCTTCGACGGCGCAATCGCCTCGATGACCTTGTGCTCATCGATGTGCGCAGGCAAGGGCAGTTGCACCAGGATGCCGTGGATGCTGGGATCGGCGTTGAGTACCGCGATGCGCTCAAGCAGTTCGGCTTCCGACAGCGTCTGCGGATATTGCTCGAGCACCGAATGAAAGCCGACCTCGTGACAGGCACGCACCTTGTTGCGGACATAAACCTGGCTGGCCGGGTTGTCCCCCACGAGCAACACCGCCAGGCCGGGTGTCACGCCGTGCTGCTGAAGTGCGCGGGTGCGCTCGGCGACGCTGGTGCGCACGTGTTTGGAAATGGCAATGCCATCGATGATCTGGGCGGTCATGGCGGGTACTCGAATCAATGGGGCTGCGCCAGCTTCGGCGGGCGCAAGGGGGGTCAGCTTTTGGCGCTCGACGGGCCCAGCGCGATCTTCAGCAGGTCGGCGACCGTGTTGGCGTTGAGCTTTTCCATGATGTTCGCCCGGTGCGCTTCGACGGTCTTGATGCTGATGCCGAGGTCGTCGGCGATTTGCTTGTTCAGCCGACCGGCAACGATGCGCTCGAGCACCTGCGCCTCGCGGCTCGTCAGTCGCGCCATCATGGCCTCGCGGGCGGCGCTCTGCTGTTGCGCCTCGAAATTCTGCTGTGCGGCCTCGAGCATGCGGTCGACGATGGCCAGCAGCGAGGCTTCGTTGAACGGCTTTTGGATGAAGTCGTACGCGCCTTTCTTCATCGTTTCCACCGCCATGGGAACGTCACCGTGGCCGGTGATGAAGGCCATGGGCAAAGGCGAGCGACGTTCGATCAGGCGGTCTTGCAGATCGAGGCCGCTCATGCCCGACATGCGGATGTCGACCAGCAGACAGGCGACTTCGCGCGGATCGTGCCGGGCCAGAAAGCTCTCAGCCGAGTCGAACGCCTGCACGCGATAGTCTTTGCCTTCGAGCAGCCACTGCAGCGAGTCACGCACGGCCTCGTCGTCGTCCACGACGTAGACCTTGCCTCTTCCCGGAATCAAACTCATGCAGCTTCTCCATCAGCGTCGGATGCGTCGGCGCCCTCAGGGACATGAACCGGTATCCAGAAGCTGAAACAGCAGCCGACGACGAGCTCGCCATTGTAGAGGTTGCGTGCTTCCATCCGCCCCTGATGCGACTCGACGATGGTGCGGCAGAGGTTGAGTCCGATGCCCATGCCCTCGGTTTTCGTCGAGAAAAACGCTTCGTACAGCCGATCGAGCACTTCAGGCGCAAGGCCGCGACCGCGGTCTTCGACCGTGAAGGAAACGGTCGGCCGGCCATCGACTTCGCGCGCCGCAACCCGCAGTTCGACCACCCGATCGACCGGTGGGCGTTGCGCGGCGTCGATCGACTCGGCGGCATTCTTCAACAGGTTGATCAACACTTGCCCGATCAGGATAGGGTCGGCCGAGATTTTGGGCAGGGGCTCGGCCAAATGCCGGTGCAGCCGCACGCCGCGTCGGCGGTATTCGATTTCGGCCAATTCGACCGCTTCCTCGACGATCGTGGCCACGTCGGCCGCCTGGCGGTTGGGCTCGCTGCGCTTCACGAAGCTCTTGATGCGCTGAATGATCTGACCCGCGCGCTGCGCCTGGCGGGCCGTTTTCTCGAGCGCGCCGACGAGGTCCTCGCTGCAGGGCTGGCCGGAGCGGATGCGGGAGATCATCCCGTTGCAATAGTTGTTGATGGCGGTCAGCGGCTGGTTGAGTTCATGCGCGACACTCGAAGCCATCTCGCCCATGGTGATGAGCCGGCTGGCCGCCTGTGCGCGTTCGGCCTGCGAGGCTGCGAGTTCCTCGGCGCGCCGGCGCGCGGTGATGTCGGTCGCAATGACCATTTGCGCCAGCCGCCCGTCGACCCAGGTCAGATAGCGCGAGCGCACCTCGAGCCACATGGCCAGTTCGGCGACGAAGACCTCGGCATTTTCCGACTCGGCCGCGGACAAGGCGTCGGTCGGCAGACCCGCAAGGCTGTCTTCCTGTTCGTGGTCGGCATCTCGGGGATTTCGGGCCGGCCGCCCCGCCTGCTCCAGCAGCGACAAATGCCCGTCGGATCGAGCGCCAAACCACAGCCGATAGAGCTTGTTGGCGAACAGCAACTCGGTGCCGCCGAGGGGGACGACCGAAACCGAGGCGTCGAGCGCCTCGAGCACCGCCGTGAATCGCTCGTGAGAGGCTTGCAACTGGTCGCGGATGCGGTTGGGCTCGGTGATGTCGGTCATCGAGGTCATCCAGCCGGTTTGTTTGCCGCTCGCGTCGATCAGCGGCGAGACATAGAGCCGCGCATCGAAGCGTGTGCCGTCCTTGCGTTTGACGCGAAACTGCACGCCCGACGGTGGGATCTGACCGCTCAGCTCCTGCCGCAGTAGGGATTCCAGCCGCTCGGTGTCATCTTCCGGCCAGTAGGGGAAGGGCGCGCTTCGACCGAGCAGGTCTTCCTCGGTCCAGCCGGTCATGCGGCAAAAGGCCGGGTTGACGTAGGTGATGCGGCCGTCGAGATCGAGCGCACGCATCCCCGTCAACATGGAGTTTTCCATCGCCCGCCGAAAGCTCGTCTCGGCGAGCAAGGCTTGCTGGGCCTGCAGCCGTCGGCGCGTGTGACGCCAGTTGGCGACCAGCATCCAAGCCGTCAGCGCACTGAGCGCACCGACCAGCCAAAACAAACCGCTGCCGACGATCCCCAGCGAAGTCCGCCAGGCCTGGGCGCGCAGCACCAGGCCGTTGCCCACCGGCGGCACCGGTAGTTCCTCTTGGTTGAGGCGTGCTCGCCAGGGTACGAGTCCGAGGGAACTGCTTCGGCTGGGCACGTTTTGCCCGGCAATGAGCTCGCGCCGAGCATCGAGCAGCGCCAACGCGTACTTCGAGGCGATGTCGTTGGGTGTGCCGTAGCGCAGCAGGCTGTCGGGTGAGTATTCCGCCAGGATCGCGCCGGAGAACTTCTGCCCGTCGATCAGGGGGACGAGCAGGGTCAGGGTGCGGACGTCCGCGGAATGGTCGGCCGCAGTCGCCCAGGCATAGAGCGGTTGCTGCAACCGCTCCAGTGTTTCCAGGTTGTCGCGCAAGGGTCCGGGCGGCAAGCGTTCGCCGGCGACCCAGCGGCTGCCCCTGGCGAGGCTCGGCGTCGCGCGGCTCGCAAGGATGCGCCCGCGCTCGTCGATCCAGGTCAGGGCCTCGAGCTCCGGGTATTGCGCCACCAGCGCTTCGGCGCGCTGCATGAAGGCTTCGGGGTCGATCTCCCGATTGGCCGCGTCGCGCGCCAGCCGCATCACCTGCTCCTGCCGTTCGAGCAAGCGCAGCCGCAGGCGTTGCTGGGCATATTCGAGATCTCGCACCAGCGCTTCATGTTCGCGTTCCATTTCCTCGGCGCGCAAGTACCAGAACGAAACGACGATGGCCAGCAGGAACAGCAGCACGGCCGCGATCGGCGCGAGCATCGCGACGCGGTCTTGGCGACTGGGGGGTTGTCGCGTCCACCAGCGTCGCCACCAAACCAAGGGCGGTAGCTGCTTCAGGCGCAGGAAGCGGGGCGGTGAGAAAGCGGGGGGCATCGGCAAAGTGTACGAGGCCGGCATGCAGCCTGCTGAGGACCAAATTTCACAATGCAGAATACAAAAGCGTCATTTGAAATTGACGAAAAATTGTGGGAGACTAAGGCAACGCTGAATCAGTTCCCGTGATGGCGCGCGCCCGGCCGCGGGGTGGGATGCGAGGCGCAAACCGCAGCCATAGCCGCAGCTTTGGCGAGGATTTGCAACGAAGCAGACCGCCCGCAGCCGGGATGCGCGACGCGCGGGGGACTTGTTCAGCGTTACCCTAACGCTCATTCGTCCGCACCTGCGCGCCGGTTTCGCTATTTCATCCAACGAGGAGACGTCCGATGTCCGTTCCACCCGCACCTTTGTCTCTGCCCGGCGCGTCCGACGCCGACCCCGGCGAAACCCGCGAATGGCTCGAAGCGCTGTCGGCCGTCATCGAGCGTGAAGGGCCCGATCGCGCCCACTTTCTGCTGGAAGCCTTGCTCGAGCACGCGCGCGAAAACAGCATCGATTTGCCGTTTTCGGCCAACACGGGCTACGTCAACACGATCGAGCCCGAAGAAGAGGAGCGCAACCCCGGCAATCTCGAGCTCGAAGGGCGGTTGCGCGCCTACATGCGCTGGAACGCGATGGCCATGGTCGTCAAGGCCAATCGGCTCAACCCGCCCGATGGCGGGGATCTCGGCGGGCACATCAGCTCCTTCCAGTCCCTCGCGCACATGCTGGCCGTGGGCTTCAATCATTTCTGGCATGCCGACGACACGGATGCCGGTGGCACGCACGGCGGCGACCTGCTCTACATCCAAGGTCACAGTGCGCCCGGCATTTACGCCCGGGCGTATCTCGAGGGGCGGCTGACCGAGGAGCAATTGCTGCACTTCCGCCAAGAGGTCGACGGTAAGGGGCTTTCGAGTTACCCGCACCCCAAGCTGATGCCCGAGTTCTGGCAGTTTCCGACGGTCTCGATGGGGCTCGGGCCACTGATGGCGATTTATCAAGCGCGCTTTCTGAAGTATTTGCACGCTCGGGGGATCGCCGACACCGAGCGGCGCAAGGTCTGGGCCTTCTGTGGCGATGGGGAAATGGACGAGCCCGAGAGCATGGGCGCCATCGGCCTAGCAGCGCGCGAGAAGCTCGACAACCTGATTTTCGTCGTCAACTGCAACCTGCAACGGCTCGATGGGCCGGTCCGCGGCAACGGCAAGATCATTCAGGAGCTCGAAGCGGAGTTCCGGGGCGCGGGCTGGAACGTCATCAAGGTGATCTGGGGCAGCAACTGGGATCCGCTGCTGGCGCGCGACAAAGAAGGCGTGCTTCGCCGCATCATGATGGAGACGCTCGACGGCGATTACCAGGCGTTCAAAGCCAACGACGGTGCCTATGTCCGCAAGCATTTCTTTGGCCGCGACCCGAGAGCGCTCGAGCTCGTCGCGAAGATGAGCGACGAGGACATATGGAACCTGCGCCGCGGCGGTCACGATCCGCAAAAGGTTTACGCCGCGTTCCATCGCGCCTACCACCATCGCGGGCAGCCGACGGTGGTGCTGGTCAAGACGGTGAAGGGTTATGGCATGGGCAAGGTGGGCGAGGGCAAGAACACCGCGCACCAGACCAAAAAGCTCTCGGACGACGACATCCGCCACTTCCGCGACCGCTTCAACATTCCGATTCCCGATTCGGAATTGCCCAAGATTCCGTTTTACAAGCCGGCCGACGATACGCCCGAAATGCGCTACTTACACGAGCGGCGCCGGGCGCTGGGCGGCTACCTGCCCAAGCGGCGCACCCGCAGCGACGAGCAGTTCACCGTGCCCGCGCTGGAGGTGTTCCAGGCCGTGCTCGAGCCCACGGCTCCCGGGCGCGAAATTTCGACCACGCAGGCCTATGTGCGCTTTCTGACCCAGTTGCTGCGCGACCAGGCGCTGGGGCCGCGGGTGGTTCCCATCCTGGTCGACGAGGCGCGCACCTTTGGCATGGAGGGCTTGTTCCGACAGATCGGGATTTACAACCCCGAAGGTCAGAAATACACGCCGGTCGACAAAGACCAGGTGATGTACTACCGCGAGGACAAGGCCGGCCAGATCTTGCAGGAGGGCATCAACGAAGCCGGCGGCATGAGCAGCTGGATCGCTGCGGCCACCTCGTACTCGACGAACAACCGCATCATGGTGCCGTTTTTCGTCTATTACTCGATGTTCGGCTTCCAGCGCGTGGGCGACCTCGCTTGGGCAGCGGGCGACATGCAGGCGCGCGGCTTTTTGCTCGGGGGCACGAGCGGCCGGACGACCCTCAACGGGGAAGGGCTGCAACACGAAGACGGGCACAGCCACATCCTCTCCGGGGTGATTCCCAACTGCGTGAGCTACGACCCGACTTTTGCGCATGAGGTCGGCGTGATCTTGCACCATGGACTCAAGCGCATGGTCGAGCGTCAGGAGAACGTCTTTTTCTATGTGACGCTGCTCAATGAAAACTACGCCATGCCGGGCCTGACGCCGGGCACCGAAGAGCAGATCATCAAGGGCATGTATCTGTGCAAAGAGGGCCCGAAGCTCACGCCGCGCGTGCAGTTGCTCGGCAGCGGCTCCATCCTGCGCGAGAGCCTCGCGGCGCAGGAGCTGCTCGCCACCGACTGGGGGGTCGCAGCCAACGTCTGGAGCTGCCCGAGCTTTACCGAGCTGGCCCGCGACGGCCACGACTGCGAGCGGTGGAATCTGCTGCACCCGACTGAGACGCCGCGCGTGCCGTTCGCGACGCAGCAACTGGCGCCGCACGCGGGGCCCGTCATTGCATCGACCGATTACATCCGCAGCTTCCCTGAGCAAATTCGGCCCTTCATTCCCAAGGGCAGAAGCTACAAAGTTCTCGGAACCGATGGGTTTGGCCGCAGCGACTTCCGATACAAGTTGCGGGAACATTTCGAGATCGATCGCCGCTACATCACCGTGGCGGCGCTCAAGTCGCTGAGCGAAGACGGCACGGTGCCGGCTGCGACGGTGGCCGAGGCGATCCGCAAATACGGCCTGCAAGCCGACCGCATCAACCCGCTGCTCGCCTGAGCCTGCCACCGCAAGGAGATCCACATGGCATTGGTGGAAGTCAAGGTTCCCGACATCGGGGACTTCAAGGATGTGTCCGTCATCGAGCTGCTCGTCCAACCGGGTGACACGATCGCGGTCGATCAGAGCCTGCTCACCGTCGAGTCCGACAAAGCTTCGATGGAGATTCCGTCCTCCGTCGCAGGGGTCGTGCGTGAGCTGCGCGTGGCGCTCGGGGATCGGGTCAGCGAAGGCTCGGTGATCGCCCTCGTCGAGACCGCCGAGGGAGGGGCAGCCCCCGAGCCCGAAGCCGCGCCAGCCACCGCGGCCCCGGCGCAGCAGACAGCGGCGCCGCAGGTTGCCGTGGCCGCATCGACGCCCACGGCCGCGCCCATGCCCACATCGGCCGAGCGACCCGTCGAGCCGTTGATGCGCGCCGCAGCCCCGCTGGTCGCCGCGGTCGCGGCCGCCCCCGATGCGACGCGCCTAGCGAGCTTGCCGCACGCATCGCCTTCGGTGCGCCGCTTTGCGCGTGAACTCGGGGTACCGCTCGAAGAGGTCACGGGTACTGGCCCCAAAGGCCGGATCACGCTCGAAGACGTGCGCAACTTCAGCCGTGCGGTCATGCAGGGCCAGCTTCAAACCCGCGCGCAAGCCGAGCGTTTCGTGCAGGCGCAAGCAGCGTCGCCCGCCGTCTTGGCCGATTTGCTGCCCTGGCCGCAGGTGGACTTTGCGAAATTCGGCCCCGTCGAGCGCAAGGAGCGGCCCCGAATCAAAAAGATCAGCGGCGCCAACCTGCACCGCAACTGGGTGATGATTCCGCATGTCACCCACCACGAAAACGCGGATGTCACGGATCTCGAGGCGCTTCGGGTGGCGCTCAACCAAGAGCACGAGAAACAGGGCGTCAAGTTCACCATGCTGGCTTTCGTCATCAAGGCGGTGGTGGCGGCGCTGCAGAAATTCCCGGAGTTCAATGCCTCGCTCGACGGGGACGCGCTGATTTACAAAAAATACTTCCACATCGGCTTTGCTGCCGATACGCCCAACGGCCTGGTCGTTCCGGTGCTCAAGGATGCCGACCGCAAGGGGCTGGTTCAGATCAGCCAGGAACTCGCCCAGTTGTCGGCCAAGGCGCGCGAGGGCAAGCTCACGCCGGCCGAGATGTCGGGCGGGTGCTTCAGCATCTCGTCGCTCGGGGGCATAGGGGGCCGTTACTTCACGCCGATCGTCAATGCGCCCGAGGTCGCGATCCTCGGCTTGACCAAGACCTTCAGGGAGCCGGTCTGGAACGGCGAGGCATTCACACCGCGCCTGACTTTGCCCATGTCTTTATCGTATGACCACCGGGTGATCGACGGAGCGGCCGCCGCCCGATTTGCGGCCTACCTGAGTCAGTTGCTTGGCGATTTCCGCCGGGTTTTGCTTTGAGCGGGGAGCGTCGGATGGCACAAATCGAAGTCAAAGTCCCAGACATCGGGGACTTCAAGGATGTCGCGGTCATCGAACTGCTGGTGCGGCCGGGGGACCGGGTTGCGGTGGATCAGAGCTTGGTCACGGTCGAGTCGGACAAGGCTTCGATGGAAATTCCCTCGAGCCACGCCGGGGTGGTCACCGAGCTGCTGGTCCAGCTGGGCGACAAGGTCAGCGAGGGCACGCCTTTGCTGCGGCTCGAGACGGCCGCGGATGCCGGCATAGGCCTGACGGCCGCCGAGCCCACAGGAGGGGGAGCGCGGGCCAATTTGGAGCAAAAAGCCGCGGATGCCAGCGAAAAAAGCTCTTCTGTAGCTCCTGAAAAAGGAGCGTCTGATGCGGTAGCGGCGCCCCCGGCACCGGCGGGCGCGGCACCCGAATCCCAGGCGGACTGCGATTTGCTCGTTCTCGGCGGCGGCCCTGGCGGCTACTCGGCGGCATTCCGCGCGGCAGACCTGGGCTTGAAGGTGGTGCTGGTCGAGCGCTACGCCCAGCTGGGCGGTGTCTGCCTCAACGTCGGCTGCATCCCGAGCAAGGCTCTGCTGCATGTGGCGGCGGTGATCGACGAGGCGCGTCATCTGGCTGCGGCCGGCGTCTCGTTTGGCGAACCCAGGGTCGACATCGACACGCTGCGTGCGCACAAGCAAAAGGTGGTGAGCAAGCTCAATGGGGGTCTGGCGGCCATGGCCAAGATGCGCAAGGTCACGGTCGTGCGTGGCTATGCGAGCTTCACGGGCCCGCACGAGGTCGAAGTCGAAGAAACCACGGGCAGCGGGCAGGACAAGACTGGCGTGCGGCAGCGCCTGGGGTTCCGTCGCTGCATCATCGCCGCGGGCTCGCAGGCCGTGCGCTTGCCCTTCCTGCCCGATGACCCGCGCATCATCGATTCCACCGGGGCACTGGAACTCGCGGGCGTGCCCGAAAAAATGCTCATCATCGGTGGCGGCATCATCGGCCTGGAAATGGGCACCGTCTACAGCACGCTGGGGGCGCGTCTCGACGTGGTCGAAATGCTCGACGGACTGATGCCGGGGGCTGACCGCGACCTGGTGCGGGTGTGGGAGAAGCTGAACAAACCGCGCTTCGACCGTATCCTGCTCAAGACACGCACCGTTGCCGCCGAAGCGACCGCCGAGGGCATCCGCGTGCAGTTCGAAGGGCTCGACGGCACCCAGAGCGTCGGGGTTTACGACCGTGTGCTGCAAGCGGTCGGCCGCAGCCCCAACGGCCGCAAGATCGGCGCGGAGCAGGCCGGTGTTGCGGTCAATGAGCGTGGCTTCATCCCCGTCGACGCGCAAATGCGCACCAACGTCGCGCACATCCACGCCATCGGTGACATCGTCGGGCAGCCCATGCTGGCGCACAAGGCGGTGCACGAAGGGCATGTGGCCGCCGAGGTCATTGCCGGCGAATTGCTCGGCGACCGGACCCTCGCGGCGTCCACCTTCGACGCCCGAGTGATACCGAGCGTGGCCTACACCGACCCGGAGATCGCCTGGGTCGGCCTCACCGAAGACCAAGCCAAGGCGCAGGGCATCCCGGTCAAGAAGGGCCTGTTCCCCTGGAGTGCTTCGGGGCGCGCGATCGCCAACGGCCGGGACGAGGGTTTCACCAAGCTGCTGTTCGACGATCGCCCCGAAGCGCAGGGCCACGGCCGGATTCTGGGGGGTGGCATCGTCGGCACCCACGCCGGCGACATGATCGGCGAGGTGGCCCTGGCGATCGAGATGGGTGCCGACGCGGTCGATATCGGCAGCACCATCCACCCGCACCCGACGCTGGGCGAGAGTCTGGGCATGGCCGCCGAAGTGGCACACGGCTCTTGTACCGACGTTCCACCGCAAAGGAAGTAAGGCAACCCTGAATAAGTTCCCGCGATGGTGCGCGCCCGCAGCCGGGATGCACGGCGCGCGAGGGACTTGTTCAGCGTTGCCTGAAGGCCCCGCGAGTGTGGGCCTCGGGACACGGCCGCCGATCCTCGGCGCGGCCTGTGTCGGGGGTGCACTGGGGCTGTCTCAGCCTGGCTGCGGGCTCAGAGCACTTTGAACAGCTTCTCGCGGAACTCGGGTAGGCGCTTGGCCCCGATCGTGCTGCTGGCGATCGTCTCGGCCCAGCGTGGGTAGACGCGGCGCACCTCCTCGACGGTCTTGCACGCGAAGATGGCCTCCAGCAGCGACAGACGCGTGTTGGGCTGGAAGATGGTGTTGACCGTGTTCATCATGAAGTTCCGGGCCATTTCGACATCCTTGGCGCTACGTGCGGATGGGTCGGGCAGCATCGCAAGGTCGTCGGGCTCAGAAGGATGGGTTGCCGAGGCCGGCGCCGGGCTGGCTGAGCGCGACGCCGTCGACGAGGCGGAGGTTGCCGCCCGCCCCAGCGAATGGATGCAGCCTTTCTCCCACAGCACGGCGA
>NZ_JAEMQB010000150.1:0-10059 GCF_022759015.1 Tibeticola sp.
AGCACTTTGGCCGGCCATCGCAGCCCCACCGTCGCGGCCGCACACACGAGCGCGAGCGCCCACCAGGCCCAGGCCCAAGCGTGCGGCTGCGCCCGCACCGCGCCGAGCACCAGCGGCACCAGCAGCGCCGAAGCCACGATGCCCAAACCCGTGCCGCCGTAGTACAGGCCGAGCAACAACCCCGCGCGCCGCGGCTGCAACGAGCCAAGCCGCGCCGCCAGCACGCCCCCAGCGATGAACACGAACGCGCTGGCCACGCCGGCGAGCAGCCGCTGCACCAGCAGCAGCGTCGCATCGGTGAAGAAGCCGCTCAGCCCCATGAAGACGCTCGCCGCCACCGAGCCCCAGAGCAGCAACGCCGCCGCGCCCCAGCGCGCCAGGAGCCGCGGCGTCAGCAGCGCACCGAGCAGATAACCCAGCGCGTTGGCGGTGTTCATCGAGCCCGCCAGGGCGTAGCTCCAACCCAGGTCGGCGCGCATCGGGGGCAACAGCAGCGCATACGCAAACCGCGTCACGCCCAGCGACACTGCAGCACCCAAGGACAAAGCCAGCGCCCGCGCCAGCACCACGTGCGTCGGCGGCTCCGGGCTGGGGCGCTCCGTGATGGACTCTGCAGGCGCAGCGGCGCGCGCGGTCGAGGCGGGCTTTGATGGCGACATCGCCCGAGTGTGGCGCAATCCGACGCGCGCTGCATGTCGCACAGGCGCTGTCCAAGGCGTCCATCCGCGTTACCCTATGCCCAAATTCACTGACCCGGAGCCGTCATGTCCAAACTCTTCACCCCCTTTCGCGCCGGCGCCCTGGCGCTGCCCAACCGCATCGTCATGGCGCCGCTGACGCGCAACCGCGCACCGAACGGCACGCCCACGCCGCTCATGGCCGAGTACTACCGCCAGCGTGCCAGCGCGGGCCTGATCGTGAGCGAGGGCACCGCCATCAGCCCGCAGGGGCAGGGCTACGCCGACGTGCCCGGGCTTTACAGCACCGAGCAAATCGACGGCTGGCGGCGCGTGACCCGCGCCGTCCACGAAGCCGGAGGGCGCATCGTCGCCCAGCTCTGGCATGTCGGGCGGGTCTCGCATGTCGACCTGCAGCCGCACCATGCGCTGCCGGTCGCGCCCTCGGCCGTGCGCGCCCACACCAAAACCGTGCTGATCCGCGACGGCGCGCCGGTGTTCGTCGAAACCTCCATCCCCCGCGCGCTCGACGCCGAGGAAATTCCCGGCATCGTGCGCGACTACGCCCATGCCGCGCGCTTTGCCATCGATGCGGGCTTCGACGGCGTGGAAATCCACGGCGCCAACGGCTACCTGATCGACCAGTTCCTCAAAAGCAGCGCCAACCACCGCAGCGACGACTACGGCGGACCGATCCCGAACCGCGCGCGCTTCCTGCTCGAGGTCGTGCGCGCGGTGATCGAGGCGGTCGGGCCAGGGCGCACCGGCATCCGCCTCTCACCGGTCACGCCCGCCAACGACATCGACGAGCCACATCCACAGCCACTGTTCGAATACGTCGCCCGCCACCTCGGCCCATTGGGACTGGCCTACATCCATGTCATCGAAGGGGCCACCGGCGGCCCGCGCGTGCGCGAGGACCGCCCCTTCGATTACGACGCCATGCGCACCGCCTGGCGCAGCCACGGCGGCGACGGCGCCTGGATGGTCAACAACGGCTACGACCGGGCACTGGCCGAGCAGGCGCTCGAACACGGCGCCGACCTCGTCGCCTTTGGCCGCGCCTACATCGCCAACCCCGACCTCGTCGAACGCCTGCGCCGCGGCGGCCCGTTCAACACGCCCGACCGCAGCACCTTCTACGGCGGCGGCGCGCATGGCTACACCGACTATCCAACCCTGGCGGATGCCGGGGGCCAATAATCTGATAGCAAAGACTCAGCGCTTGACGCCGGCTTCCAGGCAGAAATCCTGAAAACCGGCGCTCGACCGCCGGCTCGCGCGCCGCCGCGCCGCCGCGCCGCCGCGCCGCTCAGTCTTCACCGAGCCCGATCGGCGCGGGCGCTTTCATCACGATGCGCGTGAACAGGCGCTCGTAGGCTGGGTCGGGCGGGTACTTGCCGGTCAGCGGGTCGCGGTTTTGTTCGAAGGCCGCGTCGAGCTCGGCCCAGTCGGCGTCGCTGAACTGCTGCTCGGCCTCGGGCAGGATCACCTGCTCCTCGATCCGCATGTGCTCGAGGTAGAAATCCACGTATTTCCGGAACGCCTCGGTGAACGCTGCGCGCCGCGACTCGCCCAGCAGCTCCCAGGCCAGCAGCAAGTGTTGCAGCTCGCGCACCAGGCGCTCTCCGCTCTGGTGGTCTCGCTCGAGGCGCTCGATCGTCTCGGCCGCCGCCGGCGCCTTGCGCGCGACGCGCGGGAACAGCAGCTCCGACTCCTTGGGGTGGTGCAGGCGCTCGGGAAACTCGTCGATGTAGAACAGCATGGCGCGCAGCACGTCGAAGAATCGCTCGGGGTGGTCGCCCGGGCCGCGTTCAACCAGAAGCCGCATGGACTGCAGCATGGCGGCGAGCGACGAATGCTCGTCGCGGATGATGGTCAGACTGGTGTGTTTCATGGTCGCCTCGGATCGGTACAGACGCGGCCGCTAGCATGCGCAAGCCGCAAACCGCTCATCCTGACGCAAGTCAACTTGGTGGCAGAAACCCGACCCACGAGGCCACCCTCACGGCCGCCAGCGCCGCAGCAGCAGGGCGTTGGCCATCACGCTGACCGAACTCGCCGCCATCGCGCTGCCGGCGAGCACCGGGCTCAGATAACCCAAGGCCGCCAGCGGGATGCCGACGATGTTGTAGATGAACGCCCAAAACAGGTTCTGGCGAATCTTGCCGACCGTGCGCGCCGAAATGTCGAGCGCTGCGGGCACCAGCGCCAGGTCGCCGCGCATGAGCGTGATGCCCGCGGCGTGCATGGCCACATCGGTGCCGCTGCCCATCGCCAGCCCCACATCGGCGGCCGCGAGCGCAGGCGCGTCATTCACGCCGTCGCCCACCATCGCAACCACGCGCCCTGCGCGGCGCAGCGTGGCAATGTGCGCCGCTTTTTGCTCGGGCATGACCTCGGCCACCACCTCACCGCGCTCGGGATCGAGCCCGAGCGCCTGCGCCACGGCCGCTGCTGCGGCGCGGTGGTCGCCGGTGAGCATCACGACCTGCAAGCCGCGCGCGCGCAAGCGCTCGATCGCCTCGCGCGCCCCCGGCTTCACCGTATCGGCAAAGGCCAGCAGCGCCCGCACCCGCGCCGCGGGGGCTTCCGAGCCCTCACCGCGTCCACATTCCGCCAAGGCCGAAACGGTCGCGCCGCTGGCCAGCAGCCGCCGCGCCTCGCCCTCGAGCGGCCCGAGCGCCGCCCCCATCTCCTCGAGCCAGCGCAGACTCCCCAAGCGCCAGCACACCCCGTCCACCACCCCTTCGGTGCCCCGGCCGGGCACCGCGTGCATCTGTGTCACCGGCTCGAACGCAACCGACCGTGCCTGCGCTGCGGCCACCACTGCGCGTGCCAAGGGGTGCTCGCTGCCGCTTTGCAAACTGGCCGCTAAAGCAAGCCACGCATCCACCGCATGCGGCTCGTCGGTCACAAACGCGGTCAGCGTCGGCCGCCCCACGGTCAGGGTGCCTGTTTTGTCGAACACCACCGTGTCGACCGCACGGGCGCGCTCGAGCGCCAGCGGATCCTGAATCAGAATGCCGTGCTGCGCCGCGACGCCCGTCCCCACCATGATCGCCGCCGGCGTCGCCAGCCCCAATGCGCAAGGGCAGGCGATCACCAGCACCGACACCGCATGGATGGCCGCCGCCTCGAAACCCACGCCCGCAGCGAGCCAGCCGGCCAAAGTCAGCACCGCTAACCCCAGCACCACGGGCACGAACACCGCAGCCACGCGATCGACCAGCCGCTGGATCGGTGGCTTCGCGGCCTGCGCATCCTCGACGAGCCGGATGATGCGCGAAAGCACCGACTCCGCCCCCACCGCCGTCCCCTCCACCATGACGCGGCCCTCGCCGTTGATCGCGCCGCCCGTCACCGCGTCCCCTGGCCCTTTGGGCACGGGCAGCGACTCGCCGGTCAAGAACGATTCGTCGGCCTGGGTGTGGCCTTCGACCACCCGGCCATCGGCCGGGAAGCGCTCGCCCGGCCGCACCACCACCCGGTCGCCGGGCAAGAGTTCGGCCACCGGCACATCGACCTCCCCATCGGGCCCGAGCCAATGCGCCTGCTCAGGCCGCAAGGCATGCAGCGCCCGGATCGCCGAAGTCGCCCGCCTCTTGGCGCGCGCTTCGAGCCACTTGCCCAGCAGCACCAGCGCAATCACCACCGCCGAGCCCTCGAAATAGAGATGCGGCGTCTCGCCCGCCGGTGCCGTCCACCACAGCCAGACCGACAGCAGCCAGCCCGCGGTCGTCCCGATGGCCACCAGCAAATCCATGTTGCCGCTGCCATGCCGTGCCGCCGACCAGCCCGCCTTGTAGAACCGCGCCCCCAGCACGAACTGCACCGGCGTGGCGAGCAAAAACTGCAGCCAGGGCGGCAGCATCACATGCACCCCGAACACCTGCAACAGCATGGGCAACACCAGCGGCGCGGACAAGGCCAAGGCCAGTGCCACCGGCACAAACCCCGCCCAGGGGCCCTCGTCGGCCGCCGCCTGCATCTGCTCGGGCGTGCGCGGCTCATAGCCCGCCTCGCGCACCGCGCGGGCCAGGCGCGCCACCACCTGCGGATCGCCCCCCGCCACCACGACGCGCGCCGACTCGGTCGCCAGATTCACCGTCGCCTGCTGCACGCCGGGCACCTTGCGCAGTGCCCGCTCCACCCGCGCCGAGCACGAGGCGCAGGTCATACCGCCGATGCCGAGGTCGACGCTGCACCGCTCGCCGTCGCCCGCTTCCCCAGGATTCACTGCCGGTTCATTCATGTGTTGATTGTCCAACGATTGAACTGTCGCCGTATGCTTCCAACTTTTGATCCGGAGTTCCGCATGAAACACACCTACACCGTCACCGGCATGACCTGCAGCCATTGCGAAAAAGCGGTCGAGCGCGCGCTCAAACGCGTCGACCCGCAGGCGCAGGTTCAAATCGACCGTGCCCAAAACCGGGTCGAGGTCGAGTCCAGCGCGCCGCGCGAGGCTCTGGCCGCGGCGATCACCGAAGAGGGCTACACCGTTGCCGATTGAGCCCGGCCCCGGTCCCACCCTCGAGCGGGCGCTGGCGCTCTACCCCGTCCTCGCCGCGGTCGACCCGCCGCTGCACGAGCTGCCGGCGACGGTGTTGCTGCGCGTGCCCGAAGGCACCGTGCTGTTCCGCGAGCAAGCCCCGTGTCTTGGCTTTCCGATCGTGCTCGAGGGTGAAGTCAAAGTCTCGCGCCATGCCTCCGACGGGCGCTCGCTCGAGCTCTACCGCGTCTCGCCCGGCGAAATCTGCCTGGTGTCGAGCGCCTGCCTGTTTCGCGGCACCCCGCTCGCCGCGCGCGGTGTCGCCACCCGTCCGACCGAGCTGATCCTCGCCGACCCCCGAACCTTCGAGCGCTGGCTGCAGTCCCCCGGCTTTCGCGCGCTCGTACTCGGCCTCTATGCCGAGCGCATGGCCGAACTCACCGAATTGATCGACGCCGTCGCCTTCCAGCGGCTGGACCAAAGGCTCGCCGCCGCGCTGCTCGGACACGGGCCCGACATCGCCACCACCCATCAGGCACTCGCCGAGGACCTGGGCACGGCGCGCGAAATCGTCTCGCGCCTGCTGCGCCGCTTCGAACGTGACGGCTGGATCGCCTGCGGCCGCGAGCACATCCGCATCCTCGACGCCGCCGCCTTGCGCCGCGCCAGCGGGCCGGGTTGAGCTCGCCCGCCCCTCGATTGACTCCGTGACCAAAGTCACAGACCATGCGCACGGCAGCCGGAACAATCCGGCCTTGCTCCCACTCGTTCAACTTGGAAAGGAACGCATCATGAAAACCAACGAAGGCACCATCGACCGCGCGCTGCGCGTCATCGTCGGCCTGGTCCTGCTGGGCCTCACCTACACCGGCACCATCGGCGTCTGGGGCTGGATTGGCGTGGTTCCGCTCGCCACCGGCCTGCTGGGCTGGTGTCCGCTCTACACCCTGCTGGGCATCAACACCTGCCCGATGAAGAAGAGCTGAAGGCCTCAATGCGGTGGGTCGGTCGCGCGGCCGGCCCGCTGATCTTTACAAAACATCATCGGCGCGCCAACGCGCCGATACATCGCGCCGCCACACTGGCTTCCTGTCTGCTCCGGTCGTCCCGGCGCAGCATTTCAAGTTCACAGGAAAGGAAGCCTCTCATGCGCACTTCGCAACTTCGTCCCTTCGTCGTGACGGCCGTCCTCTCGGCCGCGGCGTTCGCAGCCAGCGCCCAAATGAGTCCGCCTGCGCAAGGCGGCCCCGGCCCGATGGCTGGCCCCCAAGGCCCGCACGCGCCCATGATGCGCATGCACGGCACCCATGGAGGCCCAGACGCCACCGCGAGGCAAGCCCAGCGTGCCGAGCGCCAAGCCCGTCATCTCGCCGAGCTCAAGACGCGCTTGCAACTGAGCCCTGCGCAAGAGCCCGCTTGGAACGCTTTCGCCGAGGCCATGAAGCCCGAGCCGCCACTGGTCGCCGACCGCGCCGCGCTGCGTGCCGAAATGGAAAAGCTCAGCACGCCCGAGCGCATCGAACGCATGCAGCAGCTACGCGCGCAGGCCCAGGCTCGCATGGACGCGCGCCTCGCTGCGATCAAGACCTTCTACGCGCAGCTCAACCCGGCACAACAAAAAATCTTTGACCTCGAATCCAAGCGCTGGCTCGAGCACGAAGGGCGACACGCCCACCCCGCCGAATTCGGCCCCGGCATGAAGCACTGAGCGCCCATGGCCAGGCGGATTCGGCCCCCGTGAAGGCACAAAGCGCGGGACGGGTTTAAAAACCCCCGGGTATTTCCGGCTTTGACGAAACGCAAACATTAGGCACGATCAGCGCTTTAAGCTTTGCGTTTCCTCATCATGCCGACACCCAACGCCTGCCCCGCACCCACGTCCCTGCCCACCGTCCGCATGGTGGGGTTGACGCGGCCTCTGCACTGGCTACGGCTCGGCTGGCGCGATCTTTGGCGCGCCGGGACGATCAGCTTCGTTCAAGGGGCAGCTTTGACCGCCGCCGGGGCGCTGCTGCTGTTGATCGCACACGACCGCTTCTGGTTGCTGGCCAGCGCCGCGTCCGGTTTCCTCGTCGTCGCCCCGCTGCTCGCCACCGGCTTTTATGCGCTCAGCCGCGCGCTCGAGCGCGGTGAGCCTGCCGACGCCCGCTTGCTCGTGGCCACCTGGACCGCCTGGCAGCAGCAACGCAACCGTGGCAGCGGCGGCTACTGGTGCCTGGTACGCTTTGGTTTGCTCCTGGCGCTGGCCGGCACCGGTTGGGTGCTGACCTCGGCCGCCTTGATCACGCTGTACGCACCGGCGCCCGTGCAAACCCCCGTCGACTTCCTGCGCTCGGTGGTGCTGGCCGAAGACTCGTGGCTGTTCGAGCTCTGGCTGTTGCTCGGCGGGTTGCTCGCGGCGCCGATTTATGCGTCCAGTGTGGTCTCGATGCCGCTGCTGCTCGACCGCGCCGTCTCGGTCCAGCAAGCGGTACTCACGAGCTGGGCCGTCATCGTCACCAATCCACTGCCCATGGCCTTGTGGGCCGGGCTGCTCATGGTCATCACCGCGCTCGGTATGCTCAGCGGCATCGGTCTCATCGTCGCCCTGCCGCTGCTCGGCCATGCAAGCTGGCACGCGTACCGTGAGCTCGTGGACGCAAGCCACCTACCCGAGCGCCTCCCGCCGTCGCAGCGTGCGGCCTAAAAGGTTACCTCCATGTTTGGCTATTCGGAAGAACAGATCGCGGCCTTCGGCCTGAGCTTCGGCGTCGGTTCCTTCATTCTGTATATGCTGTTCATCATCGGACAGCTCGCGTGGGAATCCAAGGCGGGCAAGTTTGGAACCTTCGTGATGTTCCTGGGCCTGGCCTTTGGCATGGTGGGCTACCTCGCGAAATACATCATCCGCTGGTACCTCGAGCGCTGAGCCTGGCTTTCGAACGACGGGCTACGTGACCCGTATCCGCTGCAAACCCAGAGGCTACGGTCCGTTCTGCCGTTCCCTCTGTTCAGTTGAGCGCCGTCAAAGCGCCCGCTCCCGTCCGTCGATAGCCTCCGCGGGATGAATTACGACATTCTCGTGGTCGGCGCCGGGCCGGCCGGCTTGGCCTTTGCGACCGCCCTGGCCTCGACCGGTTGGCGCATCGCGCTCATCGATCCCTTGCGCGAGGCCGAGCTTCAAGACCCGCCCGAGGACGGCCGCGAGATCGCTCTCACGCAGCAATCGGTTCGAACCTTGCAGCACCTCGGTCTGTGGGCCCGTATCGCCCCCGAGCACCGCGCCCCCTTGCGCCGTGCCTGCATCTTCGACGGCCCCGATCCGCAACCGCTCGTCGTCGACGCGCGAAGCTGCGGTGCCAATGAACTCGGTTTTCTCGTCTCCAACCACCACATCCGTCGCGCCGCCTTTGCGGCCTGCGCGAGCGCCCGCGGCGGGCAACCGGCCGGCGACTTTTACTTCGAGGACCGGGTGGTCCAGGCCCAGGTCGAGCCCGACGTCGCCCAACTCACCCTCGCCAGCGGGCGACAACTGCAGGGCCGACTGCTGATCGCTGCCGACAGCCGCTTTTCCCCGACCCGGCGCATGCTCGGCATCGCCGCCACCCATCGAGATTTCGGCCGCAGCATGCTGGTCTGCGCGATGACCCACGAACGCGACCACGCCCAATCCGCCTGGGAATGGTTCGACCACGGCCAGACGCTCGCCTTGTTGCCGATGAATCCCGACCCCGAAACCGGTCGGCCGCGCGCTTCGGTCGTCATCACCCTCCCGGCTGCCGACATCGAAGCCCTGTGCCACGAAACGTCCGAGGCGTTCAACCAAGCCGTCGCCGCACGATTCGCCCACCGGCTCGGTGCGATGCAGCTCCAGGGCCAGCGGCATGTCTACCCCTTGGTTGCGGTGTGGCCCGAGCGCATCGCCGCCCCGCGCTTTGCCTGCATCGGCGACGCCGCGGTCGGCATGCACCCGGTCACGGCCCACGGCTTCAACTTCGGCTTGTTGGGCGTCAGCACGCTCGCGAGTCGCCTACGCCGCGCCGCGGCTCAACAGGCCGACCCCGGAGCCTTCGAGCCGCTGGCTGCTTACGAACGCCGGCATCGCCGCGACACGCGCAGCCTCTATCTCACCACGCAAGCCATCGTCGGTCTCTACACCGACGAACGTCCGGCCGCTCGGACGCTGCGCCGCCTGGCCTTGCGCGCCGCCGCGGCCTTCCCGCCCTTCCAACATCGGATCGCCCGCGCGCTGACGGCTTGAGGCAACGCTGAGCCGGGTCCGTCCGCGCCGCGCAGACGGGCTGCGGTCGGTCTGCGTCCTTGCACATCCACGCCACGGCTTCGACTCATCGGCCCGAGTCTTGGGCAATGGTTTCCTGGAACAAGTCTGTGGATAACTTCCCGCATAAATCCGGCTTATCCACACGACCCACCCCTGTAGCGAAGTTGTCCCTGTACGCGCGACAGCTGCAATCGACCTCGGTTCACAGGGCTGTCCCGGCCTTAAGTCCTTGTCCGATCAGCAAAAATTCGACTTTCCCAAGAAAACCGGCTTGACCTACTACTACGACTAATTTGAAATAGCCATATCTAGGATAAACATCCAAATCCCTTCCTAGCCCCACCCCTTTCCCCGCGGGGCGCCGGTTGCGGTCCGGATTCACTCATCTCGAAAGCACCTCTTGCTCAGCGGCTTCATTACCCACCCCGATTGCCTGCGCCACGAAATGGGGCCCTCGCACCCCGAAGCGCCGGTACGTCTGCATGCGATCTACGATCACTTGCTTGCCAAAGGCCTGCTCGACTACATGCACGCGTTCGACGCGCCGCTGGCCACCGAAGAACAGCTCGCGAGGCGCACACGGCTCTGTACGTTCGGGAAATCCTGAGCGCCGCCCCCTTGGACGG
>NZ_JAEMQB010000124.1:0-10450 GCF_022759015.1 Tibeticola sp.
CATCGGTAAAATTCTGGCATGCCTCGCGACTCCACCGGCACCGACCTCGCAGATCATTTCCTCATTGCCATGCCGGGTTTGGAAGACGGTGCTTTTGCGCGCAGCGTCATCTATCTGTGCGAGCACACCGAGGACGGAGCGCTCGGCTTGGTCGTGAACAAACCCGGTTCGATGGATCTCGGTGGCTTGTTCGACAAGGTCGACCTACCCTTGGCCCGCTCGGAGCTGAGCCGGCAAATCGTCCTCCAGGGTGGGCCGTTGCAGATGGATCGGGGTTTCGTGCTCCACGAGCCGTTATTGGATCTCGAAGCCGGGCCGCAAAACGCCCTGTTTTCTTCGACTCGACGGGTTTCCCGCGATGTCGCCCTGACGACCTCCCGCGATGTGCTGGAAGCCTTGGCCTGCGGCGGCGGACCTCGACGGCTGTGTGTAGCGCTCGGATGTGTGGGCTGGGAGGGCGGGCAGCTCGAGTCCGAGTTGCTCGAGAACCTGTGGCTGACCGTCGAGGCTGACCCATCCTTGCTGTTCGAGGTGCCGATCGAGCAACGGTACGAGCGGGCAATGGCACTACTGGGTATCGACGCAGGCCGGCTTTCGGGACAGGCGGGTCACGCATGACCCGAGAGGATGGATTCAGCCGCGCTGGCGTCGAGGGGCTGGCGACGTTTCTGGCCTTCGACTTCGGATTGAAGCGCACAGGCGTCGCGGTGGGCAACCGCCTTCTGGCGCAGGCTACACCTTTGCCGACCATACGTGCCGAGGGGGCGGCCCGCATGGAGGCTGCAGCCGCCCGGATTGCCGAGTGGCAGCCCGACGCCTTGGTCGTCGGTGTGCCTTTCCATCCGGACGGGGCGCCCCATGAAAACACCCAAAGGGCGCGGCGTTTTGCCCGGCAACTGCGCGCCCGCTTCGGCATGCCCGTGTTCGAAGTCGATGAGCGCTACAGCACGACCGAGGCGCAGGCGAGGGGTGCTTATGACCTCGATGCTGCGAGCGCCTGCGTCATACTCGAACAGTTTTTTTCGGAGTTGACATGAGCATCACCACGACGGGATCGTTGCCGCTCGACGCGGAGGCTTTGTATGTGGCCTTGCGCGACGGCGTGCGTCCCTGGGCTGACGAATCGGTGAAACTCGTCGGCATCACTTCGGGAGGGGCGTGGCTGGCCGAACGCTTGCACCGAGACTGGCAGAGGGCGGGCGAGCCGGGCGTCATCTCGTCCTCTTTGCATCGCGATGATTTTTCGCGGCGCGGCTTGAGCTACGGGGGGAAAACCCGTCTGCCTTTCGATGTCGAAGGCGCGGAGATTCTCTTACTCGACGACGTCATCCACACCGGCCGCACGCTGCGCGCGGTGCTCAATGAGCTGTTCGATTACGGACGTCCGGCGCGCGTGCGACTGGCCGTTCTGGTCGATCGCGGCGGGCGGGAGTTACCCATTCAGCCGGACTTTGCTGCGGCGAGCGTCGTGCTTGGCCCCTCGATGAAACTCGCGCTGGACCGCGGGGAGCAGGGGCAATTCCGGTTCCGCATCGAGGAGGCTTGAATGTTGCACCAGCGCCACCCTCAGCTCAATCGACACGGGGAGCTGATCCATTTGCTATCGACCGAGGGCCTGCCCCGGGACATCCTCACCAACATTTTGGACACGGCCAGCAATTTCGTCAGTGTCAACGACCGAGAGGTCAAGAAGGTGCCCTTGCTGCGGGGAAAAAGTGTTTTCAACCTCTTCTTTGAAAACTCGACGCGGACCCGAACCACCTTTGAGATTGCAGCCAAACGCCTGTCTGCGGACGTGATCAACCTCGATATCGCGCGCTCTTCTGCCTCCAAGGGCGAGTCGCTGCTCGACACGATTGCGAACCTCTCGGCCATGGCCGCCGACATCTTCGTGGTGCGCCACAGCGAGTCGGGCGCGCCATTCCTGATCGCCAAGCATGTGGCCCCGCATGTCCACGTCATCAATGCCGGCGACGGCCGACATGCACACCCCACGCAGGGGCTGCTCGACGCCTACACCATACGCCACTACAAAGGCGGCTTTTCCAACCTGACGGTGGCAATCGTTGGCGATGTCTTGCATTCGCGGGTCGCGCGCTCGGACATCCACGCGCTCACCACCCTCGGATGCGCCGAGGTTCGGGTGGTCGGGCCCAAGACTTTGGTGCCAGCTGACATGGCGGCGATGGGGGTTCGGGTCTGCCACACCCTTCAGGAGGGCCTGCGGGATGCGGACGTCGTCATCATGTTGCGGCTGCAGAACGAGCGCATGAGTGGTGCCTTGCTGCCTTCGAGCCAGGAGTTTTTCAAGAGCTTCGGCCTGACGCCCGAGCGCCTGCAGTGGGCCAAGGCCGACGCCATCGTGATGCACCCCGGCCCGATCAATCGCGGCGTCGAGATCGATTCTGCGGTGGCCGACAGCCGGCAGAGCGTGATCCTGCCGCAGGTGACGTTTGGCATTGCGGTCCGTATGGCCGTGATGAGCATCGTGGCTGGTAACGAGGCGTGATCGTGATGGTTGCATGGATGTTGAACGAGGGAGCGCTGCGATGAAGCTCATCATTCGAGGGGGGCGCATCATCGACCCGGCATCGGGGCGCGATGAGCCCGGCAGTGTGGCGGTCGCCTCGGGGCGGATCGTGGCGCTCGGCAATGAGCCCGCGGGCTTTGCAGCGGACCGTGTCATCGACGCGCAAGGCTGTCTGATTCTGCCGGGTTTGATCGACTTGGCCGCGCGCTTGCGAGAGCCAGGGCACGAACATGTTGGCCTGCTGGAGTCCGAGATGGCCGCTGCGGTCGCAGGCGGGGTGACGGCGCTGGTCTGCCCACCGGACACCGACCCCGTGCTCGATGAACCGGGGCTGGTCGAGATGCTGCGGTACCGCGCCGAGCGGCTGCATCAGGCCCGGGTGTTTCCGCTCGGTGCCTTGACGAAGGGCTTGGCAGGCGAGGCGCTCACCGAGATGGTCCACCTCGCCGAGGCGGGTTGTGTGGGCTTTGGTCAGGCGGACCAGGCCATGGCCAACACCCAGGTTCTGCTGCGTGCGCTGCAATATGCCAGCACGTTCGGCTACACGGTCTGGCTGCGTCCCCAAGATGCCTACCTGGGCAGCGGGGTGGCCGCTAGCGGGTCGCTGGCGACGCGCATGGGTCTGCCCGGGGTTCCGGTCGCCGCGGAAACCATCGCCTTGCATACGATTTTTGAACTCGTCCGCGCGACGGGCGCACGGGTGCATCTGTGTCGACTCAGCAGTGCTGCAGGCGTCGAACTCGTGCGGGCGGCGCGGGCGCAGGGCCTGGCGGTGACGGCCGATGTGAGCGTGCATTCGCTGCATCTCACCGACCTCGACATCGGCTATTTCGACAGCCATGCGCGCCTGTCCCCGCCGCTGCGCCAGGCCCGCGATCGCGCGGCCTTGCGTGCCGCGCTTGCCGACGGCACGCTCACGGCGCTGGTTTCCGATCACAACCCGGTCGGTTCGGACGCGAAGGCCTTGCCGTTCGGTCAGGCCGAGCCTGGGGCGACCGCGATCGAGTTGTTGGCCTCGCTGGCGCACAAATGGGCGCTCGACGAGGGCATACCGACGACGCGGGCCTGGGCCACGCTCACGAGCCACCCGGCGGACATATTGGCTTCATCCATGGGGTCTTTGCAAGCCAGTCTGGGCCGCTTGGTCGAAGGGGGGGTGGCGGATGTCTGTGTCTTCGACCCGCAGGCGGCCTGGGTCGTCACGGCCGAAGGCTTGCGCAGCCACGGCAAGCACACCCCGTTTCAGGGCTACGAACTTCCCGGGCGCGTGCGGGCGACGCTGGTCGGCGGCCATGTGGCGTTTGAGCGCGCCGTCGACAGGACGGCTTGAAGTTGGGCGGGGGAGGCTGAAGGGGCGCCGGTTGCGCCGCGGCCAATCTCGTGCACATTTCGGGTTTTGTATGAAAATGCACCGCCGTACGGTTCGGAGACTCGACCGACTGAGAGCCATGTCCAAATCCACGAAAACGCCGGATACCATCCCGTCCTACAGCGAGTCCGATCAGGTGTTCGAGCTTGCTGCGGAAGTTTTTCGGGTCATGTCGGCCCCGATGCGGCTCAAGATCATCAGCAGCTTGTGCAACGGTGAGAAGAACGTGGGCGAGTTGCTTCGAGAAATCGATGCGACGCAGCCGAATATGTCGCAGCATCTCAACACGCTCTACCAGGCCGGCGTCCTTGGCAAGCGGCGCGAGGGGGTGCAGATTTATTACCGGATCATCGATGACCGGGTGGCCAGCCTGTGTCGCGCGGTTTGCACTCAAATCGCCATCGAAAGTCAGATCGACGACGGACCCGGCGGCGAAAAATCGACGTCAGCCTGACCTTGCGCTGACGTGGCGCAGGCGGGTTTTCCCGGGCTGTCACGGTAGTGACGAAAATTTATTATTGATTCGCAAAGCGCTGATATAGATCAGGGCATTGTGCGCCCGATCAGGGGTAGGCCGAACGCTGTTGGGCGTTTGGGCGAACGAAAACGATCAACCGAAGGAGCGACGATGAAGACATGGATTGCTGGAGCCTTGGCGCTGGCTGCAGGTTTGGGCGTGGCCCAGGCACAGCCGGCCGACGCGGTGCAACTGCGGAGCTGGGCTGCCGCGTGTGCCAACTGCCACGGCACCCACGGTGTTGCGGAGAAGGGCATGGAGTCCCTCGCCGGGCAGAAGCAGGACGAGTTGCTGAAAAAATTGCTCGACTTCAAGACCGGGCGCAAGCCTGCGACGCTGATGCATCAGATTGCCAAAGGCTATTCCGATGAGCAGCTCCAGCAACTGGCTGGCTATTTCGCGGCACTGAAGAAATAAGAACGAGGAGATCGAGCATGAAACGTCGTCAATTTGTACAAGGGGTCGCGGCCGGTTCCGTGTTGGCCAGCGCCACGCTGTTTGGCGGATGCGCGAGCGTCGGCGGCAACAAGCCCAAGGTCGTGGTCATCGGTGGCGGCTACGGGGGGGCGACCGCGGCGAAGTATGTCCGGATGTGGTCCGAGGGCGGGGTGGACGTCACGCTCGTCGAGCCCAACCCCACATTCATCTCTTGCCCGATTTCCAACCTGGTGCTGGCCGGGTTGAAGTCGATGGATGACATCACCATCACCTATGACAACCTCGTGAAGAAGCACGGCGTGACGCTGGTGCGCGACCGCGTCGAGGCCATCGACGTGGACAAGCGGCAGGTGCGCTTGGCCGGCGGCAACACACTGCCCTACGACCGCTTGATCGTCTCCCCCGGCGTGGACTTCATGTGGGAAACCCTGCCGGGCATGGCCAAGCCCGGCGCGCAGGAGCAGGTGCTGCATTCCTGGAAAGCCGGTCCGCAGACGGTGGCGCTGCGCAAGCAGCTCGAAGCCATGCCCGACGGCGGCGTCTACGCGCTCGCCATTCCGCTCGCGCCCTACCGCTGCCCGCCGGGCCCGTATGAGCGCGCCTGCATGGTGGCCAATTATTTCAAGCGCGCCAAGCCCAAGAGCAAGGTGGTGATCTTCGACGCCAACGATGACATCCAGTCCAAGAAGGGCTTGTTCCTCAAGGCCTGGAAAGAGCACTACGACGGCATGATCGAATACCGGCCCAAGCACCGCGTCACCGACGTCGATGCCGCGACGCGCACGCTCAAGTTCGAGTTCAACGACGATTTCAAGGCCAGCGTTGCGAACGTGGTGCCGAGCATGCGTGCGGGCGACATCGCGGTGAAGACGGGTCTGGCGACGGCCAACAAGCGTTGGTGTGAGGTGGACTTCCTGACCTTCGAATCGAAAGCCGCGAAGAACGTGCATGTGATTGGCGACTCGATCCAGATCGCGCCCGGCATGCCCAAGTCCGGGCATATGGCCAATCAGCACGGCAAGACCTGTGCCGCCGCCGTCGTGGCGCTGCTCAGCGGCAAGCCGGTGCCTAGTCTGCCGATTTACAACAACACCTGCTACAGCTTCGTGACCGACGAAGATGCCGTGCATGTCGCCAGCGTGCACCGCTACGACGCTGAGAAGAAGACCATGCTCACCGTGCCTGATTCCGGTGGCATCTCCAAGGCCGCGAGCGAGTTGGAAGGTCGTTACGCGCTCGGCTGGGCGCGTAACATCTGGGCGGACACGCTGGGATGATCCCGCTCGGGCCTGCGGCGAGCGTCATCGCTGGCCGCGCCCGATCAGGACGAGCGCCCTGCGCCGCTTGCTGACCGAGCGGCGCTTTTCTTTCAGATTTATTTCACTGAGTGAGCATATAAACATGCGACGGTTCAACCGCTTCTTCGCCGCAGCGATGGCCATGTTGGCGCTGTCCGCCCACGCCCAGAGTGACGAAGCCCGCGCCAAGAAGATCGTCAATGGCGTGTGTTTCGTCTGCCACGGTGCCGAGGGTGAGTCTTCGAGCGAAGTGTTTCCGCGCTTGGCCGGCCAACACGCCGAGTACATCGCCAAACAGCTCGAAGCCTTCAAGTCCGGCAAACGCAAGAGCACGGCGATGGGCGAGATGGTGGCCAAGCTCAGCTCCGAAGACATGGTGGCCTTGGGCAAGTATTTCGAGAAGCAGAAAGTCCAGCCCGAGCCGCCGAAAGACCCGGAATTGGCTGCGGTGGGCAAATACCTGTATCTGCATGGCAATAAATTCAGTGGCGTTCCGGCCTGCGCCAGCTGCCATGGCCCGGCCGGGCTAGGCTCCGCATCGCTGCCGCGCCTGGCGGGCCAGTATGCCGGTTACGTCGAAAGCCAGCTCAAGCAGTTCCACACCCGCGAGCGCACCAACGACAACGCGGTCATGCACACCATCGTGGAGAAGATGACGCCGCTGGAGATGGCCGCCGTGGCGGAATACGTCAGCGGCCTATAACGCAGATTCGCGCGCCGCTGGCTGGCTCTACAGCTGGACGTTCGGCTAGGCTAGGCGCGCGCTCAGTGCCGCCCCAAACCGCCAATGTATTCGGCCACCGCGCGCATTTCGAGTTCGGACAGACCGCCGGTCACATAAGCCATGGGGCCTGCGTCGTTTTGCCGCTCTCGCGCGTGGAAGCGTTGGAGCTGGTTCATCACGTACCGCGGATTCTGTCCGGCGAGCCGGGGCAGATGGGCGTTGCCCAGCCCGGCTTCCTTGTGGCAAGACGTGCACGCCGGAACCCGCGTGTACGGGTTGCCCCGTTCCCAGATGTAGCGCCCGACGTTGGCCAGCAAGGGGTCGGTGCCGGGGTGCGCCTGCGGCTTGAGCCGTTCATAGTGCTGAGCCAACGCCTCGATCTGTTCCCCGCTCAGCTCTCGGGCGATCACGTTCATCGCCACGTGCGTGCGGGCGCCGCTGGCAAAGTCCTGCAACTGTTTGCTGAGGTAGCGGGCGTTTTGGCCGGCCAACTGAGGGAATTGCTCATTGCTGCTTTCGCCTCGGGCGCCATGACAGACGGCGCAACGTTGCGTCGCCAGTGTGGCGGCGTCGGTTTCGCCTAGGGCGGGCGCGGCGGCAAAGAGCGCCAAGACAGCGGCTGCGACCCACGGGGAAAAGCGGTCAATCTGCATGATGAAGCCTCAATGAGTGGATGCGCGCAAAGCGCTCATGGGTCAGAAACGAGCGTGCCCGAACGAGTCTGAGTTCAGGGGGCGACGGCGGGCGTGGCACGGTGTTGCCAGAACTGCACTTGGGCGAGCTTTTGGTCGAGCAGCCAGTCCATGAGTCCGCCGCCCAGCCACATGCCGACGAGCGCGACCCAGGCCGTGAGGGCGAAGATCGCGCCCCCGGTGACGCCTGCGCCGACCGCGCAGCCGCCGGCGAGCATGGAGCCAAAGCCCATCAAGACCGCCCCGATGATGTAGCGGTGCATGCTGTAGCCGTCTTTGAAGCCCTCGACCTTGAAGTCGCGCCCGATCAGCGCGCCGATGAGGGAGCCGAGGAAAACCCCGGGCATCAAGCCAAAGTCGAAGCCGATCGGCGGAGCCGGCCGAACCAGCACGCGCATCAGCCACTCGGCCGAGGGGCCACTGAAGGTCAGGCCCTGGATGCGCACGCTCTCAAAAGAGTTCTGGGCCACGGCATAGGAGAACCACCAAGCGGCTGCGACGCATAGGCCCACACCGATGCCGCCGACCCACTTCCAGGTTCCACCAACGCTGCGCAGACCGAAAAACAGGGCTGCAGCCGCCCACACACAACCAAACAACCAGCCACCGAAATGTCCAACCCCGGTCAGGGCCAGCAGGTCACGAGACGAACCGCCTTCGACGATCCACCAGCTGCTGATGCTTTCGCGCAGCGGCGAGAGCGCCCCCCCGAGGGCCGCCTGCGCGGTGACCGCAAAAATCAAGCCGGAGAGCAGCGCGCGCAGGTTCCCGTTGGCCGACAGCACCAGCAGACGGCTGGCGCAGCCGCGCGTCATGATCATGCCCATGCCAAAGAGGAGGCCGCCGATCAAGGCGCCCGAGAGGCTGCCACGCGAGGCGAGCTGACGCGCGCTGCCGACGTCGAGCGCGCCGAGCAAGATGAGCGACTGCACGCCTACGACGGCGGCCGAAAACGTCAGCAGCCAAACCGCGAGCTTTTCGCCGAAATGACCGTGCCAGAACTCGATGACCGCCGAACGCAAGCAGAAGCGCGAGCGTTGTGCGAGAAATCCGAAGAGGGCGCCGATCACGATGCCCCCGACGGCGAGCACCGTTCCTTCACCCCAAGTTTCGATCCAGTTTGCGAGCGCCATGGTGTGTTTCGATGATTCCGGAAATAATGATGGAAATGCTAGCCCCGGGGACGGGAGCGATGTTGACCCCGGTCAAGCTTTGTGCGGTGCAGCGACCCCAAGCCGCAACACCTTTTGGAGTGAATTCGTGAACGATGGATTTTTCTGTTGCGCCCAGGCGTTGAGGCGCGTCTCGATCCGGCTCGGTCTGTTTTTGAGTTTTGCGTTCACCGTGCTGCTGCCGGCGCTCGCGCAGGCCGCCGATCTCGTGCCGATGAAGCCGGTGCAGGTGACGCCTTCGGCTTGGTATGTCGAGGGGGTGTCGGCGCTGGGGTCGAGTGCGAACCAGAATTTCATTTCCAACGCCGGTTTCGTCGTGACGCCCGAGGGCGTGGTGGTGATCGACGCGCTGGGCTCGCCGGCGCTGGCCGAGCGTTTGATGGCGGAGATCGCCAAGATCACGCCCCAGCCGGTGAAGTGGGTGATCGTGACGCACTATCACGCGGACCATATTTATGGTTTGCAGGCCTTCCAGAAGGCGGGCGCGCGCATCCTGGCGCATCGCGCTGCGCGCGAATACCTCAATTCGGAGACGGCGCGGCTGCGGCTGGAGGCTTCACGGCAAGACTTGGCGCCGTGGATCGACGAGAACACCCGCTTGGTGCCACCCGACGAGTGGGTCGACGACGAGCGGCGTCTGCGACTCGGCGGCGTGGACTTCGTCATCAAACACCTCGGCCCCGCGCATACGCCCGAGGACCTCGCGGTGTACGTGCCGTCCGAGCGGCTGCTGTTTGCGGGCGATTTGGTGTTTCGCAGCCGCATTCCCTTCGTGGGACAGGCCGACAGCGGTCACTGGATCCAGGCGCTTGATGTTTTGCTCGGATTCGATGCGACGGTCGTCGTGCCGGGCCACGGTCCGCTGTCTGCCGAACCGCGCAAGGACATGCAGCTCACGCGCGACTATCTGGCTTATCTGCGCAAGACGATGGGTGAGGCGGCGCGCAATCTCGAACCATTCGAGTCCGCTTATGAGGCGACCGATTGGTCGGCCTTCGAGGCGCTGCCGCTGTTCAAGGTGGCCAACCGCATGAATGCCTACAACACCTATTTGCTCATGGAGCGCGAATCCAAATGAGCATGCGTTCGAGCCTGTTGGGCCGGACCTTGCGCCGGCGGGAATGGTGGCTGGCCGCGGCTGCGGGGCTGGGCGCCCTGCGGATCGCGCAGGCCGAGCATCTTCTGCTGCAGCCCGCCAGCGACCTGCGGGCCTCGCTCGTGCAGGCGCTGCGACGCGGCGAGCCGCTGGTGGTGATGGTCAGTCTCGAAGGTTGCCCCTTCTGTGTGGTGGCGCGGGACCACTACCTCGGCCCGATGTATGCCGAAGGGCGGATCGAGCTCGTCCAGGTCGACAAACGCAGCCGCCGCCCGGTGCTCGACTTCGACGGCAAGCCCACCACGCACGACGATCTGGCCAACCGGTGGGCGGTTCGTGTCGCGCCGACGGTGCTGTTTTTCGGCCGCGGCGGGGTCGAGGTGGCCGAGCGGCTCGTCGGCGGTTATTTGCCCGACTTTTACGCTGCCTACCTCGATGAGCGGCTGCGCCAGGCGCGTGCCGCCGTGCGGGGGCGCTGAGAGGCTGAGAGGGAATTGGTCATGCCCGCTTTGACGCCCCAAAACACGCCAGAGGGCGTTGCAAATGCGCGCCGTAGCCCGAGCTACGGCTGTGCTTTGCGCCTACTCGGGCGCGTTTTGGGGCGCCCCTTCGGG
>NZ_JAEMQB010000111.1:0-21066 GCF_022759015.1 Tibeticola sp.
CTGCTGCGCGAAGCGCTCAAAGCCATGGGTCGCGCCGACCTCATCGGCAACGGCAAGCATCACCTCGTGCCGACCTGGCAGCCGCTGGACGTGCCTGGCAAGGCGGGCGCCTCGGGCAAGCGATCGCCAGGCGGTGCGGCCTTCCCGTCGGCTGAGGGCGCCAAAGCCAGCGTCGCCCAACGCCCCCCGCGCGGGCGGCTGCTCACCCAGCACACCGGCCTGCCGCCGCGCGAGCCCGGTGCAGCGCGCCCGCCGAGCCCCTCCGCACCGCGCCAGGCCCCCCGTGCAACAGCGCGTCGGGGTCGATGAGCATCGGGGCGACCTTGCCGCCGGGACCGGTCGTGCCCGCGCCCGTGTCGGGCGAACGCGAGAGTGCGCCACGGTATGTGGACGTGGCCGTCGTCGGCGCCGGGCCGGCAGGGCTCATGGCCGCCGAGGTGCTCGGTGCGGCGGGCATCGCGGCGCATGTGTTCGATGCAATGCCCTCGGTCGGGCGCAAGTTTTTGCTCGCTGGCAAAGGCGGCCTCAACCTCACCCATGCCGAGCCGATCGAGGCGTTCCTGGATCGATACGGCACGCGCCGCGCGGCGCTCGAACCGCTGCTGCGCGCATTTGGGCCCGAGGCTTTGCGCGACTGGGCGCGCGGCCTGGGGGTGGAGACCTTCGTTGGCAGTTCACAGCGTGTGTTTCCGGTGGACTTCAAGGCCGCGCCGCTGCTGCGCGCGTGGCTGCATCGGCTGCGGCACCCCGGGCCGGGCGGCGTGCCGGTGCAGTTTCACATGCGACGCCGTTGGCTCGGCGGGCTCACACCCGCGCCGCTCGGGGGCTGGAGGCTCGATTTCAACGGCCCACAGGGCCTCGAGGCGGTGCGCGCCGCGCAGGTGGTACTGGCGCTCGGCGGGGCAAGCTGGCCGCGCCTGGGCTCGGACGGCGCATGGGTGGCGTGGCTGCAGGCGCACGGCGTGCCCGTGGCGCCGCTGCGCAGCGCCAATTGCGGCTTCGACGCCGCCGGCCGCGACGGCCAGGGCTGGTCAGCCCATCTGCGCGAGCGCTTTGCGGGCGCACCGCTCAAGTCGGTGGCGCTGCGCTTGGCCGCACCGGGCGGCGTGGTGTTCGAGCGCAAGGGCGAGTTCGTGCTGACCGCGCACGGCGTGGAGGGCAGCCTGGTCTACGCAGCGTCCGCCTTGTTGCGCGACGCCATCGAAGCCCAGGGCCAAGTCACCTTCCACCTGAACCTGCTGCCCGATTGGCCGCCTGAGCGCGTGCGTGCCGAAGTGGCTCACCCGCGCGGCTCGCGCAGCCTCTCCAGCCACCTCAAAAGCCGGCTCGGTCTCGACGGCGTGAAGACCGCTTTGCTCTACGAGCTCTGCACGCCATCGGTCCTACACGACCCGGACGCGCTCGCGCAGGCGATCCAGGCCCTGCCTGTGATCCTCAAGGCGCCGCGGCCGATCGAAGAAGCCATCAGCACCGCCGGCGGCGTGCGCTTCGAGGCCCTCGACGACGCTCTGATGCTGCGCAGCCACCCCGGCGTGTTCTGCGCCGGCGAAATGCTCGACTGGGAAGCGCCCACCGGCGGCTACCTGCTCACCGCTTGCTTTGCCACCGGCCGCGCGGCGGGGCAGGGCGTGCGCGCACGGCGCGCGCGAGGCGGCCGCGCCTCGGGCTGAACGACAATTACGCCATGTCCGAGCCGAGTCCTGATTGCGCGCCGTCGGCGCCCCCGCCATCTCTCGTCGCTGGCGCCGCATCCTTGGCGGCCGCGCCATACAACCCCTGGCGCCTGAGTGTGGCGCCTATGCTCGACTGGACGGACCGGCACTGCCGCTATTTCCACCGCCTGCTCACCCGCCACACCCGGTTGTACACCGAGATGGTGACTACCGGCGCGCTGATGCACGGCAGCCACCGCCGGCATTTGCGCTTTCACGCCGAGGAGCACCCGGTGGCCCTGCAGCTCGGGGGCAGCGAGCCGGCCGAGCTCGCGGCCGCGGCCAAGCTCGGGCAGGACTGGGGCTATGACGAAATCAACCTCAACTGCGGCTGCCCCAGCGAGCGGGTGCAGCGCGGGGCCTTCGGCGCCTGCCTCATGGCCGAGCCGGCGCTCGTGGCCGACGGGGTCAAGGCCATGTGCGATGCCGTGGACATCCCGGTCACGGTGAAGCATCGCATCGGCATCGATCGCATCGAAGACTACGGCTTCGTGCGCGATTTCGTTGGACAGGTCAGTGAGGCCGGCTGTCGCGTGTTCATCGTTCACGCGCGCAACGCCTGGCTGCAGGGTTTGAGCCCCAAGGAAAACCGCGAGGTGCCGCCGCTGCGTTACGAGGCGGTGTACCGGCTCAAGCGCGACTTTCCCGCGCTCACCATCGTGCTCAACGGCGGCGTCACCACCAACGCGCAGATCGCCGCCCACCTCGCGCAGGTGGACGGTGTCATGGTCGGCCGTGAGGCCTACCACAACCCCTGGCTGCTCAGCACCTGGGACGAGGCGTTTTTCGGTGATTCGCCGTTCGCCCGTAGCCGCGAGGACGTGGAAGCGGCCATGGTGGCCTACATGGAGCGCGAAGCGCAGGACGATGCCTGTCCCTGGTACCCGATTGCCCGCCACATCCTGGGTCTGCGCCACGGCCTGCGCGGCGCGCGTCGCTGGCGCCAGATCTGGAGTGACCACCGGCTCAAGCCCGAGCCGCCGCGCGCCGTGTTCGCGCTGGCGCGCAGCGCCTGGGTGGCGGCGGCCGACGTTCCGACAACAGCATTTGAATGATTCTGCGGCGAACCCAGCGCCAAATGGTGGGCTTCCGCTATCAAAAAAGAGTGTTCGGTGGCTGCTGTCGCTCACCACAGCTTCCACCAAGGCCCATCTTTGCCCTTGAAGCCCTGACTCAGGTACGCGCTGTTGGGGAAGTTTTTGTCCAGCACACGCTTGGCATCGTCGCGCAGCTCCGCGAGGCCCAGAGCGTCATAGGCACGCACGAGGATATAGAGGGCTTCCTCGTTGGCCGGGGCATCGCGATAGTCGGCGATTGCCGCCTGCGCGCGGTTGACCGCCGCCACGTAGGCGCCGCGCTGCAGGTAGTAGCGCGCGACATGCACTTCATACTGCGCCAGCGAATTGATGATGTAGCGCATCCGCGCTGCAGCGTCCGCGGCGTACTTGGAATTTGGAAAGCGTTGCACCAACTCCCGGAACGCTTCGAAAGACTCCTTGGCCGCTTTTTGGTCGCGCTCCGACAGATCCTGCTGCGTGATGGACGACAAAAACCCGAGGTTGTCGTTGAAGTTCACGAGGCCCTTGAGGTAGAGCGCGTAGTCGATGGCTTCGCTCGTCGGGTGCAGCTTCATGAAGCGGTCGAGCGTGGCAATGGCCTGCGCCTTGTCGCCGTTCTTGTACTGCGCATAAGCCTTCTCGAGCTGTGCCTGCTGCGCCAGCACCGTGCCCGCAGCGCGCCCTTCGAGCTTTTCGAACAAAGCGATCGCCTTGTCGTACGAAGCCGAGTTGGCCTCGTCCCGGGCCTCTTCGTAAATCCGGTTGGGGCTCCAGTTGGCGGTCGGGTCCACCTCCTTGGACGCGCAACCGGCCAAAACAACCGCGATGGCAAGGGCAGCCCCGGCGGGGCGCACCGATAATTTGGCACGAGGCATCAGAGGGAGCTTTCTTGAAACAGGCATCGGAAATTATATCGGTGGGGGTCGATGGCGAGGGCGAGGCCCATGGCGAGGTCGAGGTCCGTTCGTTCACGGTGCCCGCGGCCAGCCACGGCCAGCGGCTCGACCGGGTGCTCGCCGAGCAGGTGCCTGAACTGTCCCGCAGCTACCTGCAGCAACTGATCGAAGCCGGGAATGTGCGCCTGGCGTCTCGGGTCGTGACCAAGGCCGCACAACGGGTACGGGCCGGCGAAGCCGTCTCGGTCGAGCTGCTGCCGACGGCCCAGGCTCAGGCTTTTCGGCCGGAACCGGTGGCGTTTCCGGTGCTCTACGAGGACGACGACATCCTGGTCATCGACAAGCCCGCAGGGCTCGTCGTCCACCCCGCGGCCGGGAACTGGACCGGCACACTGCTCAACGGCTTGCTGGCACGTGATGCGCGCTGCGCGCTGCTGCCGCGGGCCGGCATCGTGCACCGGCTCGACAAAGACACCAGCGGTTTGATGGTCGTTGCGCGCTCCCGAGTTGCCATGGATCGGCTCGTCGAGCGCATCGCCGCGCGCGAAGTCGAGCGTCAGTATCTCGCCATCGCCCACCGCCCTTGGACCGGACCCGAACGGCGCATCGTCGAGGGCTTCATCGGCCGCGACCCACGCAACCGCCTGCGCATGGCGGCCGTCGGCGAGGGCAGCGGCAAGCCGGCCTGGACGGCCATCGACTGCCTGTGGAGTGGTGAGCGGCATTGCGTCGTGCACTGCACGCTGGGCACCGGGCGTACCCACCAAATCCGCGTGCACATGGCCACGCTCGGTCATCCGCTCGTCGGCGATCGGCTGTACGGAGGCACGGCCGATCTGGGTCTGGACCGGCAGGCTTTGCATGCCTATCGGCTCGCGTTTCGGCACCCGATCAGCAACCTAGCCCTGGAGTTTCGCGCCGCCCTGGCGCCCGACTTGGCCGACGCCGCACAGAGGCTGGGCTACAATCCGCCACTCTGAAACTGCGCTGGATCAACGGCCAACCCGTCATACCGCCAAGAGCGGCGCAAAGAGGTCGTTCCGCGTCGTTTCCTGTCCCCGGTTTCGGACCCCGATGGAACCGGCTCTGCCGCCAACCGTGGCCGCTTGAGTCCTCCGGCATGGTTTTCCGTCGCCGCACGGCGCGTCCGACTGCCCGGGTTGCCGCTTTTCGATTGAACGCCCGCACCGGGCACCGTCCCCAAATGGACCAGCCATGAATATGGCGGAAGCCAAGCGTATCCTCGAGGCCGCCTTGATGTGTAGCGCCGAGCCCTTGTCGCTGCAGGACATGCGCCGCCTGTTCGACGAGGCCATCGGCGCCGACACGCTGCGCCGCCTGCTCGACGAGCTGCAGGATGATTGGGCCCATCGGGGCGTCGAACTCACCCGGCTGGCCAGTGGCTGGCGCTTTCAGAGTCGGCCCGAAATGCGTCCCTATCTGGATCGGCTGCATCCGGAAAAGCCGCCGCGCTACAGCCGGGCGACGCTCGAGACGCTTGCCATCATTGCGTATCGGCAGCCGGTCACCCGTGGCGATATCGAAGACATTCGTGGCGTGACGATCAATTCCGCAATCATCAAACAGCTCGAAGACCGCGGCTGGATCGAAGTCATCGGGCACAAGGAGGCGCCGGGCCGACCGGCCTTGTTTGCGACCACGCCCAAGTTTCTCGATGACCTCGGCTTGAGCTCGCTCGACGAGTTGCCCGCCATCGGCACGGCTGCCGACCCAGCGAGCCGCCAGGCGCTCGAAGCGCTCGAGGCCCTGGATGCGATGACTCCGGCCAACGATCCGGTTGCCATGACCACCCATCCTGAAGCGCCGGCCTCCCTGCTTACCGACCTCGCTGAGACCGACTCCGTCGACACTGAGCTCGACCCTCTTTCCACCGATCGCCCTGAGACTGCCTCATGAATCCGACCAATGAAGAAGCCCTGCCTGGCGCGATGAAGCTCGCGACCGAAGAAGCCCACCCGTCTGCGCTGGCGCCCGTCGACAGCCGTGAACGCCCGGAGGGCGCGGCGCCCGTGGCGGACTCCGCTGAGGCTCCGGCTGGATCGGCAGCGGCTGCAGCGCGTGGGACAGAGGGGCGCCCAGCGCAGCCGCGTGCCCCACGCTCGGGCCGCAAGGACAAGCGCCCCAACGATCGGCCGGCGCGTGGAGGCCGGCCTGCAGAGCCCGCGCCGGAGCTCGCACCGTTGCGCTTCGAGGACGTCATCTCGGGCGAATACGACAGCGTCGCCGAAGGCCCGGCCGAAGTGCCTGCCAAACGGGTGCTGCAGCCGCAGATCGAATTCCCCAAACTGCACAAGGTGCTCGCCCAGGCGGGGCTCGGCTCCCGACTCGAGATGGAGCAGCTCATCACCGAGGGCCGGATCACGGTCAACAACCAGCCGGCACACATCGGCCAGCGCATTCAGTTTGGCGATCAGGTCAAGGTCAACGGCAAACCGGTGCGCGTGCGCATCGAACCGCCGCCGCCGCGGGTGTTGGCCTATCACAAGCCCGCGGGCGAAGTCGTCACCCACGACGACCCGCAGAATCGTCCCACCGTCTTCCGGCGTTTGCCCCGGCTGCAGCAGGGCAAGTGGCAATCGGTCGGGCGGCTCGATCTCAACACCGAGGGCTTGCTGTTGTTCACCAATTCGGGGGAACTGGCCAACCGCCTCATGCATCCGCGCTTTGGCCTCGAGCGCGAATACGCCGTGCGGGTCTTGGGCGCCCTGAGCAACGAAGAAAAGCAAAAGCTGCTCGAAGGGGTGCCGCTCGACGATGGCATGGCTCAGTTCCGCTCGATCGAGGACGGGGGCGGGGAGGGGGCCAACTGCTGGTATCGCGTCACGATCGCCGAAGGCCGAAACCGGGAGGTCCGCCGCATGTTCGAAGCGGTCGGCCATGCGGTCAGTCGCCTGATCCGCATCCGCTATGGCGCCATGGTCTTGCCGCGCGGCCTCAAGCGCGGGGCCTGGGTCGAACTCGACGAGCGCGACGTTGCGGCCTTGACCGAAGCCGCAGGCGGCAGCCAGGGCGCCGCGGGTCGCGGTGCGCCGCGCTCGAGCGCCAAGCCTTCGACCGGTCGAAAGCCGGGGCGTGCAGTAGCCGCGCCGGCTCGACGTTCCGGTGCCAACAACGCAGCGGCGCCGCGCGGCAACGCGCAGCCCGATCCCCTCAAAACGTCACTGGGCTACATCGGCGCCGACAGCCTGGGGCGACAGCGACGCGAGGCCGTTCCGGGCCGCGGGCGGCGTCGACGCTGAACGCCTCGGCGCCGTTTGGGCAAAGCGCTACCGTTTTTGCGAGCGCGCGCACCCGGTGTCGGCTGCACGGCACGCGGGGGAAGGGGTCGGCCTTGTCCTAGAATGTGGGGTTTTCGCTTTCGGGCGAACGACCCCATTTTTTAACGCTAAAACCTGGAAATCCAACCATGGCTATCGAACGCACGCTTTCCATCATCAAACCCGACGCGGTGGCAAAAAACGTCATCGGACAAATTTACGCCCGTTTCGAGGCCGCCGGCCTCAAGATCGTGGCTGCCCGTATGGCCCACCTGTCGCGTCGCGAGGCTGAGGCCTTTTATGCGGTGCACAAAGAGCGCCCGTTCTTCAAAGACTTGGTCGATTTCATGGTTTCCGGCCCCGTGATGATCCAGGTTCTCGAAGGCGAGGGTGCCATTCTCAAGAACCGGGACCTGATGGGCGCGACCGATCCCAAGAAGGCCGCTCCCGGCACGATACGCGCAGACTTTGCTGACAGCATCGACGCCAACGCCGTGCACGGTTCCGACGGTCCGGAGACGGCGGCCGCGGAGATCGCCTTCTTCTTTGCCGGCATGAACGTCTACAGCCGCTGAAGCGGCCCGACGCCCCTGCTGCGATGGCCGATAACCTGCTCGACTTCGATCTGCCGGGCCTTGCCGCTTGGTGTGAGGCCCGCGGGGAGAAGCGCTTTCGCGCCACGCAGCTGTTTCGCTGGATCCATCAGCGGGGCGAGAGCGACTTCGACCAGATGTCGGATCTCGCCCGTCCCTTTCGCGAAAAGCTCAAACGAGACGCGGTCGTCGCGGGCTTGCCCGTGCTCTCCCGCCACGATTCGGCGGACGGCACGATCAAGTGGCTGTTCGACGTGGGAAACGGCGAAGCCGTCGAGACGGTCTTCATTCCCGAGGATGACCGCGGCACGCTGTGCGTGTCGTCCCAGGCAGGCTGCGCGGTCGGCTGTCGGTTTTGCTCGACCGGGCACCAGGGTTTCAGCCGCAATCTCGCCACCCACGAGATCGTCGCCCAGCTCTGGTATGCCGAGCGCTTCCTGCGCGCGCACCTCGGCCGTAGCGACCGGGTCATCACGAACGTCGTGATGATGGGCATGGGCGAGCCGCTGCAGAACTACGGCGCGCTGGTGCCGGCGCTGCGGATCATGCTGGATGACCATGGCTACGGGCTGTCTCGACGGCGGTTGACCGTCTCGACATCCGGGGTCGTTCCCATGATGGACCGGCTCGCCACCGACTGCCCCGTGGCCTTGGCGGTTTCGCTCCATGCCCCCGACGATGCCTTGCGCGACGAACTCGTTCCGCTCAATCGCAAGTACCCGCTGGCCGAGTTGTTGGATGCCTGCAACCGCTACCTGCCCCAGGCGCCGCGCGACTTCATCACTTTTGAGTACTGCCTGCTCGACGGTGTCAACGATCAGCCCGAGCACGCCCAGCGCCTGATCGAACTCGTCCGGCAACATCGGCGGGGCGGCGGTGTCTGGTGCAAGTTCAACCTGATTCCTTTCAACCCGTTTGCGGGCTCGGGTCTGCAGCGGTCGACTCCGGAAGCGGTCAGCGCCTTTGCACGCGCGCTCAACGACGCCGGCATCGTGACCACGGTTCGCAAGACCCGTGGCGATGACATCGACGCAGCCTGCGGGCAATTGGCCGGGGATGTCCGGGACCGCACCCGCGTTCACGAGCGCCTGTCGAAGCGCCGTGTGATTCCGCTGGCTTCGGCAGATCTTCCAACATCGGGCAACCCAACATCGGGAGGCACGCCTTATGCGACCCGTTGACGCGGCCTATGTCAAGAGGCTCTTGGTGCTGTGCGCGCTGTTCTCCGCGTTCGCGCAGTTGCAGGGCTGTGCCGCGTCGGGTGCGAACGCGGGAGCCTCAGCGAGTGGCCCCGACATCGTGACCGAGTCCGACGAGCCTGAAGCGCGGCGGCGCGCACGTTTGCGCCTGGCCTTGGCGGTCGGCTATTTCGAGCAAGGTCAAACCACTGTCGCCCTCGACGAGGTCAAGCAGGTTCTGGCGATCGATCCCTCGTTTGCCGATGCCTATAACCTGCGCGGGCTCATCTACATGAAGCTCAACAACCCGGGACTGGCCGAGGAAAGCTTCAAACGGGCCTTGTCCATCAATCCCCGGGATGGGGGATCGCTGCACAACTATGCTTGGTTCTTGTGCCAGCAGCAGCGCTACCCCGAATCGTTCGACGTGTTCGAGCGTGCCTTGGCCAACCCAATTTATCTCGACAAGGCCAAGACCTATTTGGGTTACGGCCTGTGCCAGGCGCGGGCCGGCAAGCTGGCCGAGGCCGAGCGCAACCTCGCGCATGCCTATGAACTCGATGCAGCCAACCCCGTCACTGGGTACAACCTGGCGCTGCTGCTGTATCAACGCGGTGAATTCGAGCGTGCGCAGTTCTATATCCGTCGCATCAACAATTCGGAATATGCGAACGCGGAATCGCTTTGGCTGGGGATCAAAGTGGAGCGCCGTTTGAACAATCGCGACGCGATGCGTCAGCTGGCCGAGCAGCTTCGTCGGCGCTACCCGCAATCGAAGGAGCTGGCCGCCTACGAACGGGGAGCTTTTGATGAATGAGCCGATGAGCCCTGTGCAAGCGGAGACGCCGCTCACCCCGGTCTCAGCGGGTGCGATGCTGCGCTCGGCACGGGAGCGCGCGGGCATCTCGATTTCGGTACTCGCCGCGTCGCTCAAGGTCCCTGAGCGCCGGCTGGAATCGCTCGAAGCGGAGCAATGGGAGGCGTTCCCGGACATCGTTTTCGTTCGTGCGCTGGCTTCGAGCGTATGCCGTCAGTTGGGCATCGATCGCTCGCCGATTCTGGCGGCTTTGCCCGTGCCCGAAGCCGTTGAACTGCAGCCCGACGACAGTCGGCTTGGGGCCTTCCACGAAAGTGGACATGGGTTTCGCCGCTCGGCCTCGGGTCTATCGCTGCCACAGCGAGGTCGACCGCTGTTGGTGGCTGCGGCACTCCTGCTGTTGGCGGGCGTCGTTCTGTGGTTTTGGCCCTACTGGGTGAAGGGCTCGCAGTCCAACGCTGAGCGCCAGGCGGTGAGCACGAGCAGCGCGTCCTCGACGCTGGCTGCGTCGGCTGCACCTGCCGCCGCAGCCCCCCCGATGCGGTCCTCAACCGTGCCGGCTTCGGTTCCCGCGCCGGTAGCCCCCAGCAGCAGCGGGCCGGGGCTTGCGCCGCATCCGGTCGCCGTTTCGAGCCAGCCGCAAGCTGCAGTTCCCCAGGTGGCTGAGTCCGGTTGGCTGCGGTTTGCCGCCAGCGGCGAGAGTTGGGTGGAGGTCAGCGATGCGAGCGGCACCGTCGTTTTTCGCAAGCTGCTGCAGGCAGGTGAATCGGCGGCGATCGATGCGCCGGGTCCTTTGAACGTGCTGATCGGCCGCGCGGATGCGACGCAGGTGTCTGTGCGCGGCAAGCCCATGGACCTCGCGCCCATCGCCCGCAACAACGTCGCCCGCTTCGAGGTGCGGTGAAATGAGTGAGGACACGATGATGGAGGCGGGGCCTACTTTCTCTACCCCTCGGCGTCATCCAACCGGACAGGCGCAGATCCGGTGGGGCAGCCGGGTCGTTGCGGTGGGGGGCGACGCTCCGGTGCGCATTCAGTCGATGACCAACACCGATACGGTCGACGTCATCGGCACCGCCATTCAGATCCGGGAACTCGCCGAAGCGGGTTCGGAACTGGTTCGAATCACGGTGAACACGCCCGAGGCGGCCGAAGCCGTCCCGGCCATCCGCGACCAGTTGGATCGCATGGGGGTCGATGTTCCGCTGATCGGCGATTTCCACTACAACGGCCACCGGCTGTTGACGGACTTTCCGAGTTGCGCGCAAGCGCTCTCGAAATACCGCATCAACCCCGGCAACGTGGGTAAGGGCGACAAGAAAGACCTGCAGTTCGGGCAAATGATCGACGCGGCGCTGCGCTGGGACAAGCCGGTGCGCATCGGCGTGAACTGGGGCAGTCTCGACCAGGAATTGCTGGCGCATATGATGGACGAGAACAGCCGGCGCCCGGTGCCCCTCGACGGTCGGCTGGTCATGTACGAGGCGCTCATTTCATCGGCACTCAGCTCTGCGGAGCGGGCCGTGGAACTCGGGATGGCTCCGAACCAGATCTTGCTCTCCTGCAAGGTCAGTGGGGTGCAGGATTTGATTGCCGTCTATCGGGAACTGGCACGCCGATGCACCTATCCGCTCCATCTCGGATTGACCGAGGCTGGTATGGGGGTGCGGGGTATCGTCGCGTCGACGGCGGCCTTGTCGGTGCTCTTGCAGGAAGGGATCGGCGACACGATCCGGGTCTCGCTCACGCCTTTGCCGGGCGAAGCGCGCACGCAGGAGGTGCTGGTCGCCCAGGAACTGCTGCAGGCTTTGGGCTTGCGGCGATTCGTTCCGTCGGTCACGGCCTGCCCCGGCTGCGGCCGCACGACGAGCACCACCTTCCAAGAGCTCGCCAAGCAGATCGACGATTTTCTCCGCGCCCAGATGCCGGTTTGGCGCGAGCGTTATCCCGGTGCCGAACGGCTCAAGGTGGCGGTGATGGGCTGCATCGTCAATGGTCCCGGCGAAAGCAAACATGCCGACATCGGTATCAGTCTGCCCGGAACCGGCGAGGCTCCGGCAGCCCCCGTCTTCATCGATGGCGAGAAGCGCTTGACTCTGCGGGGTGAGCGCATCGCCGAGGAATTCCAGGAAATCGTCACCCGATACGTGGAAGCCCGCTTCGGCCAATCCGTGATCGCCTCTTCGTCCTAAGCATGCAAGAACAGAACGACGCGCCCCAGCGCGCGCCCAAGGCCCCGACCCGGCTGGTTGCCGTCAAGGGCATGAATGACATCCTGCCGCCCGAATCCGCGCAGTGGGAGTGGTTGGAGGAGACGGTGCGGCGCCTGATGGCGCGCTACGCCTACCGTAACATCCGCACGCCCATCGTCGAGCCCACGCCGCTGTTCGTTCGCAGCCTCGGTGAAGTGACCGACATCGTCGAGAAGGAAATGTATTCCTTCGTCGATCACCTCAACGGCGAGGCTTTGACGCTGCGCCCCGAGGCGACCGCGGGGGTCGTCCGGGCGGCGGTCGAACATTCCTTGCTGTACGAAGGGGGGCGCCGTCTCTATTACATGGGCCCGATGTTTCGGCATGAACGGCCCCAGCGCGGACGCTACCGTCAGTTTCATCAGATCGGCGCGGAGGTGCTGGGGTTTTCAGGGCCCGAGATCGACGCCGAAGTGATTCTGCTCGCGACGGCGCTGTGGCGGGAACTGGGCTTGGAGGGCATACGCCTGGAAATCAACACGCTCGGGCAGCCGGCCGAGCGCGTCGCCCACCGCAAAGCCTTGATCGAGTATTTCGAGGCCCATCAGGATCTGCTGGACGCCGATGCGCGCCGTCGTCTGCACAGCAATCCGCTGCGCATACTCGACACCAAAAATCCCGACATGCAGGCCCTGGTCGAGAACGCCCCCAAACTGACCGAGTTTCTGGGCGACGCCTCGCAACGGTATTTCGAAACGCTGCAACAGCTGTTGGACTCGGTTGGGGTGAGCTATCGTCTCAATCCCCGGCTCGTGCGCGGCATGGACTACTACAACCTGACGGTATTCGAATTCGTGACCGACCGCCTTGGTGCGCAGGGAACGGTCTGTGGCGGGGGGCGTTATGACGGCTTGATCGAGCAAATCGGTGGCAAGCCTGCACCCGCAGTGGGCTGGGCGCTGGGTGTCGAACGCATCTTGGAACTGCTCCGTGAATGCGACCGCACGCCGCCGCCACCGTCACCCGACGCCTATGCGATCATTCCCGATGGGGACGACATTCCCATGGGGCCCGTTCTGGGCTTCCTCGAGGGTTTGCGGGGTTCTGGAGTCGCCGTCCAAATGCACGCCGCATCCGGCGCGCAACGCGGCAGCATGAAATCGCAATTCCGCCGCGCCGACGCGAGCGGCGCGCTGTACGCCCTCATTTTTGGGCCCGAGGAATTGGCGCGAGGTGAGGTGAGTGTCAAGACGCTGCGCGGCGAAGGAGCCGGCAGCCAGTTTTTGCTCCCACTCAGTGACGTCGCCGGTGCAGCCGTGCGCCTTAGGCAACGCTGAACCAGTCCCTCGCGCGCCGCGCATCCCGGCGGCGGGCGCGGTCTGCTTCGTTGACTATCCTCGCCATAGCTGCGGCCATGGCTGCGGTTTGCGCCTCGCATCCCATCCCGTCGCAGGGCGCGCACCGTCGCGGGAACTGATTCAGCGTTGCCCTAAAATCGCGGACCCTTTCTGAGTAAAACCCATGGCCCGACATCTCGATCTCGAAGAACAGGAACAACTAGCCGAACTGCGGCATTTCTGGAAGACCTATGGCGACCTCATCACCTGGGTGCTGATCGTCGCACTGGGTGCCTACGCCGCGTGGAACGGGTACCAATACTGGCAACGCCGCCAAGCCGTCCAGGCCGCCGCGCTGTTCGATGCCTTCGACCGGGCTGCCCGCTCTGGGGATGTCGAACGGGCTTCGACGGCATGGAGCGACTTGAAGCAGCAATTCGGGTCCAGCGTGTTTGCCAAGCAGGCCGGGCTGATGGCGGCAAAGCTCTATCACGAAGGTGGCAAAGCGGCCGAAGCGAAAGAGGCCTTGCGCTGGGTTGCGACGGACGCGGGTGACGGGGCTTATGCGCCGGTCGCGCGACTGCGACTTGCGGGCCTACTCGCTGGAGAAAAGGCTTACGGCGAGGCACTCCAGGTCTTGGCCGAGGCCATGCCGAAGGACTATGAAGCGCTCGTCGCCGACCGCAAGGGCGACATCCTGAGCCTGCAAGGGCGCGCCCCAGAGGCTGCCGCCGAGTACCGTAAGGCGCTCGATGGCCTGCCCGAATCGGTGACGTATCGACGCTTCGTGGACGTCAAACTCGCTTCGCTTGGGGTCGAGGACGGTTCGGCGCCTGCGGCGGGTTCTTCGAAGCCGGCCGCGTCGGGAGCGCGTCCATGATGGCTCGAAAGACGATGGCGCGGATCGCGCGCCGCTCGTGCTTGTTCGTCTGTATCGGTGCGACCGTGCTCCTTGCGGCTTGCGCCAGCTCGGATCGTCCGAAGCCCGCTGAGTTGCCGGCCAACCCGGGATTGATCGGGGTCGCGACGGCGTGGACGGCACGACAGGGTCCGGTAAGTTTCCCGCTCCAGCTCGCGGTGGCTGGCGAGACGCTCGTAACGGCCTCTGACGATGGTACGGTGCGCGCGATCGAGGCCACAAACGGGCGCGAGCGCTGGCTTGGATCGGTGGGAGAGTCCATCGCCGCCGGTGTCGGCAGTGACGGCCAGTTCGCTGCCGTGGTCACACGGAGCCATCAACTCGTCGTGCTGCGCGAGGGGCGTGAGCTCTGGCGTCAGCGCCTTCAAACCGGTGTGTGGACGGCTCCGCTCGTGGCGGGTGCCCGTGTGTTCGTGCTGGGTGCAGATCGGTCGGTTTTGGCGTTCGATGCGGCGAGTGGGCGGCGACTGTGGGCCCGCCCGCGGGCCAGTGAGGCTTTGGTGCTCAAGCAGGCGGGGGTGCTCTTGCCGGTGGGGGATACGCTGCTCGCTGGAATCTCCAGTCGATTGACGGCCATCAATCCGACAAATGGCAGTGAGCGCTGGATGGTCGCGCTCGCGAGCCCCCGGGGCACGAACGAAGTGGAGCGGCTGGCGGATCTGGTTGCAGGCGTCGCACGCGATGGGACGACCGTCTGTCTGCGAGCCTACCAATCGGCCGTGGGCTGTGTCGATACGGCGCGTGGCACGCTGTTGTGGACCCAGCCGGCCAACGGGCATCAGGGCGTGAGCGGTGATGGTCGCAAAGTCTATGGCGTCGAATCCGACGACGTCGTGGTGGCATGGGATGCAGCCACCGGCGAGCGCCGGTGGAGCTCGGAGCGTTTGAAATACCGCGCGCTCAGCACGCCGCGGGTGGCGGGGCGATCGGTGGTCCTGGGCGACAGTTTCGGCTTCGTGCATTTCCTCTCCACCGAGGACGGGGCGGTCGTCGATCGCGTCGCGACCGATGGCTCACCCATCGTGGCCCAGCCGACGCTCGTCGGGAAGACGCTGGTGGTCGCCACTCGGCAAGGGGGGCTGTATGCGTACCGGCCTCGCTGAGGGTTCGAGACGAGAGGTGGTGCGATGAAGCCGGTCGTCGCATTGGTCGGGCGACCGAACGTCGGTAAATCGACGCTGTTCAACCGTCTGACCAAGTCCCGCGATGCGATCGTTGCGGACTACGCGGGTCTGACGCGCGATCGGCACTACGGGCAAGGACGCCTGGGTCGGCGCGAATTCATCGTCGTGGACACCGGCGGTTTCGAGCCGACGGCCGAGACCGGGATCTACCACGAGATGGCCAAGCAGACGCGGCAGGCGGTCGCCGAAGCGGATGTCGTCTTGTTCGTCGTGGATGCGCGCGCGGGCATTTCCGCGCAGGACCACGAAATCGCGAGTTACCTGCGGCGCTTGGGCAAGCCCTGCCTGCTGGTGGCCAACAAGGCTGAGGGCATGCACGACGGCTTGCAGCTTGCTGATTTTTACGAGTTGGGCCTGGGTGAGGTCCATGCGGTGTCGGCCGCGCATGGCCAGGGGGTTCGAAGCGTGATCGAAGCCGCTTTGGACCACATTCCCGGTGCGGACGTCGAGCCCGACGACGAAGAGGCCGGGGAAGTCGAAGCCAACGCGCCGATACGCCTGGCGGTGGCGGGGCGACCCAATGTGGGCAAGTCGACATTGATCAACGCCTGGCTCGGTGAAGAGCGGCTCGTCGCCTTCGACCTTCCCGGCACGACCCGAGATGCGATTTCGGTGCCGCTGGAGCGCGAAGGGCGCCGTTTCGAGCTCATCGACACGGCTGGACTGCGGCGCAAGGGCCGGGTTTTCGAAGCGATCGAAAAATTCTCCGTCGTCAAGACACTGCAGGCGATCGAGTCGGCCAACGTCGTCTTGTTGCTGCTCGACGCGACCCAGGGCATCACCGACCAAGATGCCCACATCGCGGGGTTCATTTTGGAGAGCGGTCGCTCGGTCGTCATTGCGGTCAATAAATGGGATGCGGTTGACGAGTATCAGCGCGAACTGGTCAAGCGCGCGGTCGAGCTTCGGCTGGCGTTTCTGAAATTTGCACCGATCCACTTCATCTCGGCGCGGACCCGTCAAGGCCTCGCGCCGGTGTGGCGATCGATCATCGAGGCCTATGAATCCGCACATCGCAAGATGCCGACCCCGCAGTTGACACGGGTTTTGCTGGAGTCCGTCCAACTCCAGCCGCCGCAACGCTCGGGCATGTACCGGCCCAAACCGCGGTATGCCCACCAAGGGGGGATGAATCCGCCCGTGATCGTCATTCACGGGAATTCGCTCGAGCATGTCACGCCTGCCTATAAACGCTATCTCGAAGGTCGTTTTCGCAAGGCTTTTGCGTTGGGGGGGACGCCGCTTCGGATCGAATTCAAAACCGCGGACAACCCTTACGCCAAGCGCGAGCGGCGCGAGAACTAAGGCAACGCTGAATAAGTTTCCGCGATGGCGCGCGAGCGGCCGCGGGATGGGATGCGAGGCGCAAACCGCAGCCATAGCCGCAGCTATGGCGAGGATTTGCAACGAAGCAGACCGCCCGCAGCCGGGATGCGCGACGCGCGAGGGACTTGTTCAGCGTTGCCCTAAAGGATTGCCCGTGCGGGCGGGCGGACTTTCGGGCTTTGAGCCCGGCTGGGTGTAGGGCTATGGTAAGGTTCAAGCCCATTCAAACTTCCGAACACGGAGCATATCGTGACCAATAAAGGCCAAGTCTTGCAAGATCCATTTCTCAACACGCTGCGTCGGGAACACGTCCCCGTCTCGATTTATCTGGTCAACGGCATCAAGCTGCAGGGACAGATCGAGTCGTTCGACCAGTATGTCGTCCTGCTGCGCAACACGGTGACGCAGATGGTCTACAAACACGCCATCTCCACCATCGTCCCGGGCCGCGCCGTGCATTTTTCGCTGAACGCGGAAGAGCAGGCTCCGTCCGCATGAGCTCCACTTCGCGCGCTTTCCAAGCCAGTTCATCTGGCCATGCGCGACGCGCAGCCTCCCTCCCGCGCGCGCGCGTCTGTCCTGCGGTCTCAGAGCGGCCGGTCCGTTGAGCGCATCTTCGTCTGCAAGCCCATACACGCCAGCTCCGGTCATCCTGGTCGGGGTCGATTTCGGGCGTGGATTTTTCGACCCCCGACTCGAAGAGCTTGGGCTCCTGGCGCAAACCGCCGGGTTTGAGCCCGTCGGGCGCGTCGCGTGCAAGCGCAGCGTGCCTGATGCTGCGCTCTTCATCGGGCGGGGAAAAGCCGACGAGATCAAGGCGCTTGCGGCCGAACTGGGGGCCCAGGAAGTCCTGTTCGACTCGTCGTTGAGCCCAGCCCAGCAGCGCAATCTGGAGCGGCATCTGGGCCTACCGGTCAACGACCGCACCTTGCTGATTCTGGAAATTTTTGCGCAGCGCGCGCGCAGCCATGAAGGCAAGCTGCAAGTCGAACTGGCGCGGCTGCAGTACCTCAGCACGAGGCTCGTCCGCCGATGGACCCACCTCGAGCGGCAGCGCGGCGGGATCGGCGCGCGCGGCGGCCCGGGGGAAACCCAAATCGAACTCGACCGCCGCATGATCGGCGAGGCGATCAAGCGCACGCGGGAGCGGCTCGAGCGGGTGAAGCGGCAGCGCAAGACCCAGCGGCGTCAGCGTCAGCGGCGCGACACGTTCTCGGTTTCGCTTGTTGGCTATACGAACGCCGGCAAGTCGACGCTCTTCAACGCGCTCGTCAAGGCTAACACTTATGCGGCCGATCAGTTGTTTGCGACGCTGGATACGACCACGCGCCAGCTCTACCTGGGGGAAATCGGCCGCAAGGTGTCGTTGTCTGACACGGTCGGATTCATTCGTGATCTTCCCCACGGTCTCATCGACGCCTTCGAGGCCACGCTGGAGGAGGCCGCGGATGCGGATTTGCTGCTGCATGTGGTGGATGCCTCGAGCCCCGAGGCGGTCGAGCAGATGGAGCAGGTGCAAAAGGTCCTCGCTGAGATCGGCGCGGAACAGGTGCCGCAAATCGTCGTGTTCAACAAGATCGACCGCCTGGAGGAGACGAAGCGTCCGCTGAAGGTCGTCGATACGATGGAAGTCGCAGGCGTGCAGACCCCTCGAGTGTTTCTGAGCGCTCAGACTGGCAGTGGCTTGACCCAATTGCGTGAACAGATCGCCCTCAAGGCCGCCTCGGCACTGAGCACGAACGACGACCGTTCCACCGCGGGGGAATTGCCCGACGGCAACCCGGATCGGGTGTGAGGATTGGGCACAATCGCCCCAGAGAACAACAGGACCACGGGAATGAACTTGAGAACTGGGCTGCTGCGCAGCCGTTTGGCTCCGGCGCGTTGGAACGAAATTTTCAACCTCAATGATCCGCGCTGGGGGCGAGGGCCCAACGGCTCGACCCCCGAAGGCGACGGGTCTGGGCCGAAGGGGCCGAATGAACCGCGCGAACCGAAGCGGGGTGCTGGGCCCTCAGAGGGGCCGCCGGACCTCGATGAACTGTGGCGTGACTTCAACCGCAAACTCAGCGGCCTGTTTGGCGGCGGTGGTGGACGCAAAGGCGGGGGAGCGGGTCTACCGCCGCCGGATATGAAGGGTGCCGGGATCGGCATTGGCCTGTTGCTCGGCGTCGCCTTGCTGCTGTGGCTCGGGACGGGTTTTTTCATCGTCCAGGAAGGGCAGCAGGCGGTCATCACCCAATTTGGGCGCTACAAAACCACGGTGGGCGCCGGTTTCAACTGGCGTCTGCCGTACCCGATCCAGCGCCATGAAGTGGTGTTCGTCACCCAAATCCGCTCGGTCGACGTGGGCCGAGACAATGTGATTCGTGCCACGGGGCTGCGCGATTCCGCGATGCTGACCGAGGACGAGAACATCGTCGAAATCAAGTTTGCGGTTCAGTATCGTCTCAACGATGCGCGCGCCTTTCTATTCGAGAGCAAGAACCCGACCGAGGCGGTGGTTCAGGCGGCCGAGACCGCGGTCCGTGAGGTCGTCGGGAAGATGAAAATGGATTCCGCCCTGGCCGAAGAGCGCGACCAGATCGCGCCGCGGGTTCGGTCGCTGATGCAGTCCATCCTCGACCGCTACAAGGTGGGCATCGAGGTGGTCGGGGTCAACCTGCAGCAGGGCGGCGTTCGCCCGCCCGAACAGGTTCAGGCTGCGTTCGACGACGTGCTCAAGGCCGGCCAGGAGCGTGAGCGTGCGAAAAATGAGGCGCAGGCCTATGCCAACGACGTCGTGCCGCGCGCCGTGGGTGCGGCTTCGCGCCTGAAAGAGGAGGCGGATGCCTACCGCGCACGCATCGTGGCCCAGGCGCAAGGCGATGCCCAGCGGTTCCGGTCGGTACTGACCGAGTACCAGAAGGCGCCACAGGTCACACGCGACCGGATGTATGTCGACACCATGCAGCAGATCTACAGCAATGTGACCAAGGTTTTGGTCGACTCGCGTCAGGGATCGAACCTGCTGTATTTGCCGCTCGACAAGATCATGCAACAGGTCGCCGCCGAGGCGCAGTCGGCCGCAGGCTCCGCAACGCCGGTGACGGGCGCTGCCGCGCCGTCGGGGTCGACCGGCGCGCCGCAGAGCGCTGCCGGTACCCCGTCGTCCAACGATGCCCGCACCCGGGATGCCGGCCGTACCCGCGACCGCGACAGCCGCTGAGGAGTTTTCAGAATGAATATCAACCGTATCGGGATGGTCGCTTCGTCCATCTTGGTTTTGCTGGCGCTTTTGAGTTCCACGATGTTCGTGGTCGATCAGCGGCAATTCGGCGTGGTTTATGCGCTGGGGCAGATTCGGGAAGTCATCACCGAGCCGGGCCTCAATTTCAAGCTGCCGCCGCCGTTCCAGAACGTGTCGTATCTGGACAAGCGACTGCTCAATCTCGAGAGCACCGAATCCGAGCCCTTGCTGACGGCGGAAAAGCAGCGCATGGTGGTCGACTGGTATGTGCGCTGGCGCATCAGTGACCCGCAGGCCTACATTCGCAACGTCGGGCTCGATGAGAACGCCGGAGCGGTGCAACTCAACCGGGTCGTGCGCAATGCATTGCAGGAAGAGGTGAACCGCGCCACCGTCAAGGAGATTCTCTCGACCAAGCGCGATGCCTTGATGGCCAACGTCAAGCGCGAGGTGCTCAAGGTCGTCAAGGGTGAGAAACCGTGGGGTGTGGACATTGTCGATGTGCGCATCACGCGCGCCGACTATGTCGAAGCGATCACCGAGTCGGTCTATCGCCGTATGGAAGCCGAGCGCAAGCGCGTGGCCAATGAACTGCGCTCGACTGGCGCGGCCGAGGGGGAGAAGATCCGCGCCGATGCGGACCGCCAACGTGAAGTGACGCTCGCCAACGCGTACCGCGAGGCCCAGAAGGTCAAGGGCGAAGGCGATGCCGAGGCAGCGCGAATCTACGCCGAGGCGTTTGGGAAGGATCCGCAGTTTGCGCAGTTCTACCGCAGCCTCGAAGCCTACAAGTCCACGTTTGCCAAGAAAAGCGATGTCCTGGTGTTGGATCCGGCCTCGTCGGAATTCTTCAAGGTGATGCGAGGGGGCAATTCTGGGGCAGCGGCTGCGGCTCCGAAAAAGTGACGCGCCACTGAGCAGCCGATGTCGTTTTGGGCGGTTTTGGCTTGGGTGTTGATCGTCGAGGGCGCTTTGCCTCTGATCGCACCCTCTTTTTGGCGAGAGGTCGTGGACCAGATTCGACAGCTGCGCGACGGCCAGTTGCGTTTTTACGGGCTGTGCTCGGTGGCCGCCGGGGGCTTGCTGCTGCTTTTGCTGGCCTGATGCAGCGTTGCACGCGCGGGGTGCTTCGCCCCTGGGGCTGAGAGGCCGAGAGGGAATTGGTCATGCCCGCTTTGACGCCCCAAAACACGCCAGAGGGCGTTGCAAATGCGCGCCGTAGCTCGTGCTACGGCTGTGCTTTGCGCCTACTCGGGCGCGTTTTGGGGCGCCCCTTCGGGCACGCCCAATTCCCTCTCAGCCTCTGATCCTAAATCCGGCAGTTGACCGCTTTTCGCTGAATGCAAG
>NZ_JAEMQB010000145.1:0-5198 GCF_022759015.1 Tibeticola sp.
CGCGACCTGCGGCACGACGTAGGTCACGAGAAACACCACGATGAAGAGCGCGATCACCGTCACGATCGCGGGGTAGAGCGCGGCGCCGAGCAGCTTGGCACGCAAGGCCTGGCGCTGTTCCAGATCGTCGGCCAGGCGCTCGAGCACGGCGCCGAGCTGGCCGCTTTGTTCGCCGGCGGCGACCACCGCGCGGTAGACCTCGGGAAAGGCCCGCGGATGACGCGCCAGCGCCGCAGCAAAGCTTGCGCCCGCATGGACCTCGGCGCGCAGGGCTGCCGCCAGCGCGCGGGTGGGCTCATCTTCGGCTTCCTCGGCGAGTGCGCTCAAGGCACGCTCGAGCGGCAGGCCGGCGCTCACCAAGCCCGCGAGCTGGCGCGTCCAGATGGCGAGCGTGGTCGGTGTGAACACCCGTGGGCTCCACCAAGCGGCGCGACCCGGGGCCTCGGCCTCGGCGCTCGCGACCGGCTCGACCGAGAGCGGCACCAGCTGCTGCCCGCGCAACAGGCCGCGCGCGGCGCGGGCCGTGTCGGCCTCCACGATACCCTTGCGGGTTTTGCCGTCGGCGTCGAGCGCCTCGTAGCGGTAAGCGGGCATGGCGTCGGATGCGTTCAGTCGCGCGTCACGCGCAGCAGTTCTTCACGGCTGGTGACACCGCTGGCCACGAGCCGCTCGCCGTCCTCGCGCATCAGCCGCATACCGGCGGCGAGGCCCGCGGCGCGGATTTCGGCTTCTCCGGCTTGCGCGTGGATGAGCGCGCGGATCGCCTCGTCGGCCACCAGCAACTCAAAGATGCCGGTGCGGCCGGCATAGCCCGTGTGCCCGCACTCGGCGCAACCCACGGGGTGCCAGGCGCCCTCGGCGTCTTGTCGCTTGCAATGCGCGCAGAGCCGGCGCACCAGGCGCTGCGCGAGTACGCCCAGCAGCGACGAACTCAGCAAGAAAGGCTCGACGCCCATGTCCGTCAGCCGCGTGACCGCGCTCGCCGCGTCGTTGGTGTGCAGCGTGGCGAGCACCAGGTGGCCGGTGAGGCTGGCTTGGATGGCGATCTGCGCCGTTTCATGGTCGCGGATCTCGCCGATCATGATCACGTCCGGGTCCTGGCGCAGGATGGCCCGCAGCGCACGGGCGAAGTCGAGCTCGATCTTCGGGTTCACTTGCGTTTGGCCGATTCCGGGCAGCTCATACTCGATCGGGTCTTCCACCGTCATGATGTTGAGCGTGGCCGCATCGAGCCGCTGCAGCGCGGCGTACAGCGTGGTGGTCTTGCCGCTGCCGGTGGGGCCGGTGACGAGCAGAATTCCGTGCGGCTGCGCGATGAGCTGCGTGAAGCGCTCGAGCACATCCCCCTGCATGCCCACGGCTTCGAGCGTGAGCCGGCTCTCGGACTTGTCGAGCAGGCGCAGCACCGCGCGCTCGCCGTGCGCGCTCGGCAGTGTGGAGACGCGCACGTCCACCGCGCGCGTGCCGATGCGCAGCGAGATGCGGCCGTCCTGCGGCAGGCGTTTTTCGGCAATATCGAGTTCGGCCATGATCTTCAGGCGCGAGATCAGGGCCCCATGCAGCGCGCGGTTGGGCCGCACCACCTCGCGCAGCGTGCCATCGACGCGAAAGCGCACGCTGGAGCTGCGCTCATAGGGTTCGATGTGAATGTCACTCGCGCCGTCGCGCGCGGCCTGGGTCAGCAGCGCGTTGAGCATGCGGATGATGGGCGCGTCGTCGCTGGCTTCGAGCAAATCTTCGACCGCGGGCAGCTCCTGCATCAGGCGCGAGAGGTCGGCGTCGCTCTCCACCTCGCTCACCACCGCCGCTGCGCTCGACTCCCCCTCGGCATAGGCGGCGCTGATGCGTTGCGCCAGCGCCGTCGCGTCGAGCCGGGCCAAGGCGATCGGCAGGCTCTGGCCGTGCTTGCGTTGGACTTCACCCACGGCGCACCAGTCGGGCGCGTCCGAGATCCACAGCGTCGCGCGTTCGCCCTCGGCTTCGAGCAGCAACTGGTGCGCGCGGGCGTAGGCGTAGGGCAGGGGGTAGCGCATCGCAAACCTCGGCTGTGTGCGCTTCAGCGCTCGCCCGAGACCGGCTGCGGCGCCGAGCCTGCGGGGGCAGCGGCCGGCGCGCTGGCGCGCGGCTGTGCGCCCCGCGGCGGCAGCATGGGCGCGGCGTTGACGGGCACCACGGCCGACTCCATCGGCTGCACCGCGCCTTGGGTGCCGCGCATGAGTTCGTAGCGGTCCATCGATAGACTGTCGGTGCTTTGCGCGTCGCGCAGCACCACGGGGCGCAGGAACACCATCAGATTGGTCTTCTTGCGGCTGCGCGTCTGGCTCTTGAACAGGTTGCCCAACAGTGGCACGTCCCCGAGGCCGGGCACTTTTTCCTCGTTGTCGGCGTATTCATCCTGCAGCAAACCGCCGAGCACCACGATGCCGCCGTCTTCGACCAGCACGGTGGATTCGATCGAACGCTTGTTGGTGATCAGCCCCGTGGGCGAATTGATCGAACTCGGCGCGACGCTCGACACTTCCTGGAAGATCTGCAGCTTCACCGTGCCGCTCTCGCTGACCTGGGGTTTGACCCGCAGCGTCAGGCCCACGTCCTTGCGCTCGATCGTCTGAAAAGGATTGACCGCGCCGTTGCCACCGCTGTTGTTGTTGGTGTATTGGCCGGTCACGAAAGGCACGTTTTGGCCGATGACGATCTTGGCCTCTTCGTTGTCGAGCGTCAGCAGATTGGGCGTTGAGAGGATGTTGCCGTCGCCATTGGCTTGCAGGAAGCGCGCGAGAAAGCCCAGCACATAGATGCCGTTGGTGCGCTGCGCGAGCCCGAAGTTGAGGCCGGTCGAGGGTGCCTTCGGGTTGCTCGCGCTCTGCGCGGCGAGTTCGATGATGTTGGCACCGCCGATGCTGAAGTTCGTCCCCAGCAGCCCGACCACGCCGTCACCTTTCTTGCCGATCGGCCCTTGCCACTGAATGCCGAATTCCGCCGCCTTGTCGGCGTTCACTTCGGCGATGAGGCTTTCGACGAACACCTGCGCGCGCCGCGCATCGAGCTGGTCGATCACCGCGCGCAGTTGGCGGTAGAGCGGCTCGGGCGCGGTGATGATGAGCGCGTTGGTGGCCGCATCGGCTTGGATCTGGCCGCCGGTGGTCGCCTCGGTGGCGGCGCTCGAACGCGTGCCCGGGGCGGTGGTGGTGGCGGTCGCGGTGGTCAGGGCGGTACTCGCCGCAGAGCCGCTCGACGCGGCCGGCGTCGAAGCACCGCGCGCCTCACCGGAAATCGCCGCGCGCAAGGTCGCAGCGAGCTTGGTCGCATCGGCGTTCTTCAAATAGACGACATGGATGTTCCCTGCCGCGGGCGCTTTGGCGTCCGCGCCCGCTGCGGGTTGGTCGAGCTTTTCGACGAGTGAGCGGATCAGCGCCAGGCGCGCGGCATTGGGCGCACGCACGATCAGCGCGTTGCTGCGCGGCTCGGCAAGGATGGCAAGCCGCGGGCCGCTGTCGGCCGCGGCGGCACCCGGCGCGCTCGTGGCGGTGGCGCTCGTCTCGACCAGCCGGGTCACCAAGGGGGCGAGCTCGCTGGCAATCGCATGTTTGAGCGCCATGACTTCCACGTCGGTCGCGTTGGGCTGATCCATCGCGGCGATGATGCGTCCCAGTCGGCGCAGGTTGTCCGCGTAGTCGGTGATGACGAGGCTGTTGTTGCCCGGATTCACATTGATGGTGTTGGCCGGCGTGATCAGCGGCCGCAGCACCGGCAGCAGGTTGTTGGCCGATTCATGCCGCAGGAAAAAGATCTGCGTGATCACCTGCCCGCCCACGCTCGACGGCACCGAGCCCGCGCCCACCACACCGGTTTGCACCTTCGCGTCGCCTTCGGGAACGACCTTGTAGAGCCCCTCGGATTCGACCACGGTATGCCCTTGCAAGCGCAGTGCGGCGACGAACTGGTTCCACGCGGCCGCCGGCGTCACCGGGCGTTCGCTGATCAGCGTGATCGTGCCTTTGACGCGCGGGTCCACCACGACCTGGCGACCGCTGAGCGTGGCCAGCGTGCGCGCGACGGCTTCGATCTCCGCGCCCTGGAAGTTGAGGACCACGGGCTCGGCGCTGCGCAGCGCGCTGCTGGTTTGTGCGCCCGCCGAAGCCGCGCCCCAAGCGAGCGCGAGAGCGATCGCCGCCCACGTCAGGGACCGTGTCCGTCGGAAGAGAAGAGAGTCGATTCGGATGTCCATCTTTGCGCTCAAAGGAATACGGTCAAAGGCTGCCCTAGCCCAGGGAGAGGATCGCGCGGGGGCCCTCGCGGCGCCCCAACAGGTTCAAGAGGTTGGACAGCGCGGTTTCCGACCCCGGGGCCGCCTGCGCCGTTCCCCGAAACCGCAGCTGCGCGCCGTTCCAACTGCCGCTGCCCTCGAGTTGCAGCGGGCCGGAAACGGTGCTCAAGTCCAGGGCGGGAACCTCGCCGCCGCGCAACACCAGCCGGTAGCTGCCCAGTGGCCGCAGCGGCGAGACGCGCGTCGCGAGGTCGCTCAATTCGAGGTCGACGCGGCCGTCCAGGCGCAGACGCCCCGAGGCCCAGTGCATCTCGAAGCCGGGGCTGGCCAGCGCGATTTGCCCTTCGGGTTGTAGCGTATTCCAGGGCGCCCCCAAGCCGCTCAAGAGCTGCGCCGGCCAGCGCGCAGGCTGCACCAGCGGCTCGAGGCGGACCCGAAGCTGCCGCCAACCCCAGGCCAAGCGAAGCCGCAGCGGCTCGGGCGTGCAGCAGTCGGCGTTCAGCGCCAGTTGGAGCCCCGTGCCCTGCGCGCGCAGTTGCCAGTGGATGCGCCCGGGCAGCGCCGCGCTGCCGCGGCCGCTCGCCTCGTCATGCAGGGCGAGCGAGGCCGAGCCGTTCCACAGCGTGCCCAGGGGCGCGTGCAGCCGCACCCGTCCGCCCGAGGCGGCTTCGACGGCTTGCGCCGCCCAGGAGGCCGGTGCTGCGATGGCCAGGCCCGCGCGGGTTCCGACCAAGCCGCCCGCAACCGCGCCCGCCCATGCCGCGCGCCGACCGGTGGGGTGTGGCGTGGCGCCGAAACGGCCCAAACGCCCGGGGGTGCTGGATGAACGCGGGGCCATGGCGGGGTTCACTCCTCACTCAGCGCAAATCCGAGCGTGCCGCTCCAGCGCGCCAGGCCCGGCGTGGCGGCCCGCTCGAGCTTGGCCTGTACC
>NZ_JAEMQB010000170.1:0-14243 GCF_022759015.1 Tibeticola sp.
CCATGCGGCTGGCCTGGTCGCGCAGGCCGCGGCGCCAGCGCGCGAAGCCGCCAAGCAGCAGGTTGTCCTCGACCGACATCTCGCCGAACAGCTCGCGCTTCTCCGGAACCAGCGCCACGCCGCGTGCGACCATGGCCTCCACGCTCGGGCGGTCGATGCGCTCGCCCGCGAGCGTGAGCACGCCGCGCGAGGGCAACAGACCCATGCTCGCGTTGAGCAGCGTGCTTTTGCCCGCGCCGTTGGGGCCGATGACGGTGACGATCTCGCCCTCGCCCACGCGCAGGTCCACGGCATGCACCGCCTCCACCGCGCCGTACGAGACGCTGAACTCGCTGAGCTCGAGCAGCGCCAGCCCGTTGCCCGCGCTCATGCCGCACCCCCGAGGTAGGCGTCGAGCACGCGCGGGTCGGCCTGCACCTGCGCGGGCGTGCCCTCGGCGATCACCGTGCCGAACTCGAGCACGGTCACCCGATCAGCCAGATTCATGACGAACTCCATATCGTGCTCCACCACCACGATGGCCAGACCCTCGCTGCGCAACTGCGCCAGCAGCGCGGCCAGCGCCTGCTTCTCCAGATGCCGCAGGCCCGCGGCCGGCTCGTCGAGCAACAGCACCGCGGGCTGGCTGGCCAGCGCGCGCGCAATCTCCACCACCCGCTGCTGGCCCAGCGCCAACGAGCCTGCGTTCTGCAGCGCATGCGCGCCCAAGCCGCAGCGCTCGATCTGACGGCGTGCCTCGGCCAGCAGCGCGGCCTCCTCGGCGCGGTCGAGGCGCAGCATGGCCGCCACCCAGCCGCGCCGCGCGCGCCGGTGCGCCCCCAGCGCCACGTTCTCCAGCACGCTGCGCGCGCCCAGCAACCGCACATGCTGGAAGGTGCGCGAAAGACCCAGTGCCGCGTAAGCCCGAGCAGGCTGACCGTTCATGCGCTCGCCCATCAAGCGAACCTCGCCGCTGGTCGGCGCGTCCACGCCCGAAATCATGTTGAAAAACGTGCTCTTTCCTGCGCCGTTCGGGCCGATGAGCGCATGCACCTCGCCGGCCTTGACGTCGAAGTTCACCGCGTTGTTGGCGACCAGCCCGCCAAAGCGCTTGGTCACGTCGGCGGCCTGCAGCACCACCGTGCCGCGCGCGGGGAGTTCGCGCGTGGGCAGCGCCGCTGCGGCGGCCGCAGCCGGGCGCGCAGCGGCGTCTGCACGCCGCCAGCGCGCCGTCCAGGCGGCGATGCGCGGCCACAAACCATCGGCAAAGCGCTGCAGCACCACCAGCATCAGCAGGCCGAAGACGATGATCTCGAAGTTGCCGCTGCTGCCCAACAGCCGGGGCAGGATGTCCTGCAATTGCTCCTTGAGCAGCGTGATGATGGCCGCGCCCAGCACCGCGCCCCAAAGATGGCCGACACCCCCCACCACGGCCATGAACAGGTACTCGATCCCGATGTGGATGTTGAACGGCGTCGGGTTGACGAAGCGCTGCATGTGCGCATACAGCCAGCCCGACACGCTCGCCAGCAGCGCCGCCAGGATGAACAGCTTGATGCGCTGGCGCGCCGTGTCCACGCCCATGGACTCGGCCATCACCCGAGCACCCTTGAGCGCACGGATGGCGCGGCCCTCCCGCGAATCGAGCAAGTTGTGCAGCCCCCACAGCGCCAGCAGCAGCACCGCCCAGATCACCGGCCCGAGCACGCGCGGCGAGGCGAGCGAAAAATCCCCCACGGTCAGCGCCGGCACGTTGGCCAGGCCGGTAAAGCCACCCAGCGCCTCCAGGTTGCCGAAGATGTAGTACAGGCTCAGGCCCCAGGCGATGGTGCCCAGCGGCAGGTAGTGACCCGACAGCCGCAGCGTGACCGTGCCCAGCAGCCAAGCCACGGTATAGGTCAGCAGCAGACCCAGCGGCAGCCCGATCCACGGCAACCAGGCCGCCGGCAGCACGCCGCCAAGCGTCTGCGCCACCCAGGGCGATGTGCTGAGCCAGGCCGTGGCATAGGCGCCCAGGCCGACGAAGGCGGCCTGCCCGAACGAGGTCATGCCGCCGACGCCAGTGAGCATGACCAAACCGACGGCCACCAGCGAATACAGGCCGATGTAGTTGAGCTCGGTGACGGTGAAATCCGGCAACCACGGCCAAGACACGGCCAGCGCGGCCACCGCCAGCAGGGTGAGGGTGCGCGCGCTCATTCTTCGTCCTCCTCCACCGTGTGGCTGCGCAGCGAGCGCCACCACAGCACCGGGATGATGAGGGTGAACACCAGCACCTCCTTGTATGCACTGGCCCAGAACGAGGAGAACGCCTCCAGCTGCCCCACCAGCAGGGCCCCGGCCAGCGCCAGCGGGTAGCTGGCGAGCCCGCCGACGATGGCGGCGACGAAACCCTTGAGGCCGATCAGGAAGCCGGTGTCGTAATAAATCGTGGTGATGGGCGCAATCATCAGCCCCGACACCGCGCCGATGAGCGCAGCCAGCGCGAAGCTCACGTCTCCGGCGAGTTCGGTCGGAATGCCCATCAGCCGCGCGCCCACCCGGTTCATGGCGGTCGCACGCAAGGCCTTGCCAATGATGGAGCGCTCGAAGAACCCGAACATGGCCAGCACCAGCACCGCCGTGAGCGCGATGACCACCAGCGACTGCCCCGTCACCGGCACGCCGAACCAGTCCATGCGCGCCTCGGAGAACGCCGGCGTGCGCGAGCCCTCGGCACCGAAGAACAGCAGCCCTAGCCCCACCAGCACCCCATGCAGCGCCACCGAGACGATGAGCAGCATCAGCACGGTCGCATGCGCCAGCGGCCGGTAGGCCAGCCGGTACAACAGCGGCCCCAGCGGCGTGATCAGCAGCAGCGTCACCAAGGCCTGCGCCCACACCGAAGTCGGCCGCCACAGCAGCACCGCGGCGCAGGCCAACGCGGGCAGGCCCACCGTCCAAACCAGGGTCGAACCCCAGTCCACCGGGGCGCCGCGCTGGTGCCGCCAGGCTTCCACCACCAGCGTGGCCACGGCCAGCGCCAGCAGCAGCCACAGCGTCGCCGGCGTGCGTGCCCCGCCCTGCAGCATGGCCATCGAGAGCGCAGCGAAGGTGACGAATTCACCCTGGCCGATGAAGATCACCCGCGTGACCGAGAACACCAGCACCAGCGCGAGCGCCATCAGCGCGTACACCGCGCCGTTGACGAGCCCATCCTGGCCCAGCATCAGGGCAATTTGTGCATCCATTGAAGAAGCTCTGAAGAGCCGCAGCAGGTGCGGCCGGAAGGTGAGAGTCGGGCGAGCTCAGGCCGACGACGGCGCACCGATGAGCCGGGGCTTGCGCCACCGGCGCTGGCCCGCCGCCACGCGACGTGTGGAGTCGCGGGCACGGCCAGGCTCAAGGCGGTCCGAGCCCCCGCCAGCCGCCCTGCCCGCCCACGCGCTCAGGGCTGGTACTTCCAGGTGCCGTTTTCGATCTTGACCATCACGCGCGCGCGCTGGTCCAGACCCAGGTGATCGGTCGGCGACATGTTGAAGATGCCGTGCGCGCCAGGCATTTCCTTCACGCCCTCGAGTGCGTCGCGCAGCGCGGCGCGGAACTCGAGCGTGCCCGGCTGCGCCTTCTTCAGCGCCACCGGAACCGCACTCGCCATCAGCAGGCCCGCATCCCAGGCATGAGCGCCGAAGGTGGACACGCTGCCCTTGCCGTGCGCGGCTTCATAGGCGGCGACGTAGGCCATGGCCGACTTCTTCACCGGGTTGGTGGCCGGCAACTGGTCGGCCACCAGCACGGGGCCGGCGGGCAGGAAGGTGCCCTCGCAGTCCTTGCCACACACGCGCAGGAAGTCGGCATTGGCCACGCCGTGCGTCTGGTACATCTTGCCGGCGTAGCCGCGCTCCTTGAGCGTCTTTTGCGGCAGCGCGGCGGGCGTGCCCGAGCCGGCCACCAGCACCGCATCGGGCTTGGCGGCGAGGATCTTGAGCACCTGACCGGTGACGGAGGTGTCGTTGCGGGCATAACGCTCGTTGGCGACGATTTTGAGCTTCTTCAGATCCGCGGCCTTGGCGAACTCGCGCGCCCAGCCCTCGCCATACGCGTCGGAAAAACCAATGAAGGCCACCGTCTGCACGCCGTGGTTGGCCATGTGCTCGGCAATGGCGAGCGACATCATGATGTCGTTCTGCGGCGTCTTGTAGACCCAGCGCTTCTTCGCATCCACCGGCTCGACAATGGCGGCCGAGGCGGCGAACGAGATCATCGGCGTCTTGGCCTCCGACACGGCGTCGATCATGGCCAGCGAGTTGGGCGTGATCGTCGAGCCCATGATGAGATCGACCTTGTTTTCCGCAATCAGCTTGCGCGTGTTCGACACCGCGGCCGTGGTGTCGGAGGCATCGTCGAGCACGATGTAGTTGATCTTCTGCCCGGCGATCATCTTGGGCATGAGCGCAATCGTGTTCTTCTCGGGGATGCCGAGCGAGGCCGCCGGCCCGGTGGCCGAGACGGTGACGCCGACGTTGATGTCGGCCAGCGCGACCAGCGAGGCCCCCGCGGCGAGCGCTGCGACGAGAACTTTCTTCAGCTTCATGGTGCTTGTCTCCAAGGGTGAGGGATCGGGCAGCGACCGCCATCGGCCGGCTTTGATTCATTAACCGACCGGTCGGTCTGCGAAACAAATTCTAGCCGTCACACAGCCCATCGCAGCCCATCGAGACTCAGGGTATTCCCGCGCCAAGCGCAGGCCTACCGCCCCGCTGCGCAGAGCCCCCGAGGTGCAGGCAAGGCTCCCGGCAGGGCCGCCCTAGAATCGCGGCACTCTGAAGGAAGTGCTCGCATGAACATTCTCGTCACCGGCGGCGCCGGATATATCGGCTCGCATACCTGCTTGCAATTGCTTGAAAAGGGCCACGACGTCGTCGTCTACGACAACTTCTCCAACAGCCACCCCGAAGCGCTGAAACGGGTCGAACGGCTGGCCGGTCGCACGCTGACGGTCGTCCGGGCAGACATCCGGGACGAGGCTGCGGTCGAGCACGCGCTGCGCACGCACGGCTGCACCGCGGTGATTCATTTTGCGGGCCTCAAGGCGGTCGGCGAGTCGGTGCAGAAACCCCTCGAGTACTACGACCACAACTTCATCGGCACGCATCGCCTTCTGCGCGCCATGCGCAGCTGCGGCGTGCACACGATCGTGTTCAGTTCGTCAGCCACCGTCTATGGCGAGCCGCAACGGTTGCCGCTCACCGAGGATCATCCGCTCTCGGCGACCAATCCCTACGGCCGCACCAAGCTGTTCATCGAGGAAATGCTGCGCGACCTGTACCGGGCCGAGCCGCATTGGCGCATCGCCATCCTGCGCTACTTCAACCCCGTCGGCGCCCACGAAAGCGGCCTGATCGGTGAGGACCCGCAAGGCACGCCGAACAACCTGATGCCCTACGTGGCCCAGGTCGCCATCGGCCGACGGGACCACCTCAATGTCTGGGGCAACGACTACCCGACCCCCGATGGAACCGGGGTGCGCGACTACATCCACGTGGTCGACCTGGCCCGAGGTCACCTCGCCGCGCTCGAGCGGCTCGACACGCCCAAGGTGCTGACCGTCAACCTCGGCACCGGCCGGGGCTACAGCGTGCTGGAAGTCGTGCGCGCCTTCGAACGCGCCAGCGGCCGCCCGGTGCCCTACGTCATCCAGCCGCGCCGCCCCGGCGACGTCGCCGCCTGTTACGCCGACCCCACGCAGGCGCGCGAACAACTGGGCTGGCAAGCCGAGCACGACCTCGACCGCATGTGCGCCGACGCCTGGCGCTGGCAGCAGCAAAACCCCGAGGGCTACGCGCCCTGAAGCATGAAGGTGCGGTATTCCAACTGGCGCAACAGCCGCTGCACCATCGCCAAACCGATGAGCAGGGTGATCAACAGCGCCAGCGCAAACCCATAGCCAAAAAACACTGGTCCCAAGCGAACCGAAGCCAGGCTGAGACCGAAATTCAACACGACCAGAATCGCCGTGAGCGCGACCACGGCCTTGCGACGATCGAGGTAGAAAAACACGTTGAGCACGGCCAGCAACAAGACCTGGAAGCTCGCAGCGGTGGCTTGCACCAGGAACAACGGAATGTAGAGCTCACTGATCCCGATCCAGCGGAACAGTGGCACCACGAAAGTCGTCAAGGCCAGCAGCGTGATCGCCTGGACCTTGATGATTTGATAGACCCCCTCGCGCACCGTCTCCTGCATTCGGTCGTGGTAGCGGGCAATGTCCGAGAGCGACCCGCCCGAACGCACCGCGGTATAGAACCGGTCATACCACTCGACGAAATCGGTTTCGAACTTCACGAGAAACACCCCCATGCCCGGAATGACGCAGAGGTAGGCCAGAAACACCGGCAAGTCGTAGATCGGCGAGGCCCGAAGCACGCCAATGACGGGTTCGGAGGTTTCGGGCGTGAACCAAAACACGAGCTTGTCGGCCCAAACCCCCAAGTTGTAGAGCGTCCCGCCCAGCAACAGGCTGCGGTACATCGCACGAGGCTCGAAGCAGGCCATCGAAATCGGCTGGCGCGGCGGAAAGTTGCGCAGCACGAGGGTCATCATGCCCACCCACATCAAGAACTGTCCGCCAAGAAAACCGGCCAGCAGCCCCTCGAGGTTCCAAGCGCGCCCCACCCAGGCAAAAACCACCGAAACGCCATAGCCCAGCGCATATAGCGCGACGATGGCTTTGTAATATTTCAAGCCCGAGAGAAACACCGTCACGACCCAGATGTCGCACAGCAAGGGCAAGCCCGCGACGATCAAGACTCGGTACAGGTTGGATTGCGCGGGAAAGAGGAGCCAAGCCACCACCCAGCCGATCGCGCCAGCAACGGCCGTCGTCACCAGCAAAACCCCCAGGAAGGCCGAGGCCACGGTGTCGTCCCGCTTGGCAAACAAGGCATCTGCGACCCACCGCGTAAAGCCCAGCTGGATACCGCCGGACAAAATCAAGGAGGACATGATCAGATAGGTCACCGTGACCTGGAATTGCGTGATGCGCGAATCGGGCAAAACCACGCCGAGCGACAGCCCGCCAATGACGATCAGACCCAGAATGGAAAAAACCCAGGGCCCGGAGCTGATGATCGACGCATAGCCATAGGCGCGCAACAAACCCAGATAGGTTTCGTTGCGCAGCAGCTTGCGAAGTTCGAACCCGATACCCGCCATCAGCCCCTCCCGATGTCAGACGCCAGCCCGGCCGGCGTGGGCTCGGGCAATGGACGGCCTTCGCGGATGACGCTGGCAATGTAACCTCGCGGCCGCTGTGCGCCCGCGCTGCGCGCCAAGGCGTCTTCGTAAATGGCCCGATATTTCCCAAACATCAGGGGTTGCGTGTAGTAGCGCTCCACGCGCGCAATCCCTGCATGCTGCGCCCGGCGGTAGCGCTCCGGGTCGGACAACAGCGCCACGCAGGCCTCACCCAGAGCCTGCGCATCGGCAATGCCGACGACCGCACCTGCTTCGCCCAACGCACGGTCTTCATCGCCCAAGCCCTCGATGAGTTGCCGACACGAACCCACATCGGTCGTCACCGCAGGCACACCCGCAGCAAAGCCCTCGAGCAACACCAGCGGCAGCGCCTCGCTGATCGACGACAGAACGACGACACCAACCTTCGGCAGCAGTTCGACGAGTTTCTGAAAGCCGAGAAATTGGAGCGTATCCCCCAGTTCGAGGCTGGCGGCCAGCTCGTGGCATTCGCGCGCATAGTCCGGGTTCTCGTCCTCGGGGCCGGCGATCCAGCCCTGCAAGCCCGGCATGCGGCTGCTGGCGACACGGACCGCGCGGATGAAAGTCTTGACGTCCTTGATCGGCACCACCCGTCCGATGAGGCACATCACCAGCGGTGGCTGCTCGGGCCGCTGCGAACGAGTGGCCGCAAACGGTGGCACGTTGATGCCATTGGGCACCAGGCAGGTCGTCACCGGATCGGCGCCATCGGCGATTTCACGCAAGCGGTTGGCTTCATAGAGCGCGACCACCGGGTCGGCGGCGTCGTAACACATGCGCCCGAGCGACTCGAACAAACGGATCCACAACTCCCGGAAGTAACCCGCATCGCCCGCGTTGCGCTCGAGGATGGGCTGGTTGTCGCTGATCCATTGGGCTGAAAACAGGTCGATCCGACGCTCCTTGGTGTAGATCCCGTGCTCGGACAAAACCAGCGGGCGACCGGTTCGGTGCGCCAGCACGGCACCGAGGTAGCCCGCATAGCCGGTGGAAATCGTGTGGTAGACCTTCGCGGGCGGCAGTTCGCGGGCCAGCGCTGCCAGCGTCCAGATCGGCGTGTGCATGGTCCGCACCGTCCAGAAGTAATCGACGAACGATGGGTCTGTGCAGCGTTCGAGATACTGTTCGGTGAGGTAACGCCACGACTCCTTGGAATGCAGGAAATCGTCGAGCGTGAGCTTGTGGTCCATCTCGCGCAGCGTGCGGTCGAGCACCTGCGCCCTCGCGGCACGGCCGCCATCGACGTCGCTGCCCTGGCCGCGCAGACGCTCATGAAGCTCACGCACCAGCACGCTGGTCTGTGGATCGCCACGCTGGGCACGGGGCGGGGGCAAAACCGAGTCGCTGAAGAGATAGTGGTGCGTCAGCCCCACCACGTTGCTGGGCATCTTGTAGCGCGGCTCTCCGTAGTCTTGCTCGCGTGAGCCCAAGAAGCAGCAGTGAAACTTCAGCTCGGGAAAGCCCCCGATGATCTGATGCACCCAGCTCGACACCCCTCCGGAGACATACGGATAGGTGCCCTCGAGCAGCAGCATCACGTCGATTTCGGGAGTATCGGACATCCTCAACCTTCCTCGGCGAACCAAAGCTGCATCATGGGCCGCAGGCGCGGAGCCACCTCTGCCATACGCAACTGCGAGAGGATGGCACGAACCGCCGTGAAGTGACGCGCCTTCCAGGCCAGTTCGGCCGCGTAGGGCACCCATACGGCGGGGCTGACATTCTCGTCGAGCCGCATCAAGGCGTCCTGCGCGGCGTCGAGATCGTCTCGAGCCATGGCCAAGCGAAGCTGCAGCATCAACAGCGTCGGATCGTTCGGCTGCACCCGCAGGCCGAACTGGGTATAGGTCCAAGCCTGGTCCAGCGCAAAGCGGCGCAAATCGCCCTGCGCCAGCCCCTGGTAGATGAACTCCATCTGCAACTCGGCAACGCGCTTGGCCGCTTGGGCCAGCGCTTCGGGGCGCGCGGTCGACCGCGCCTGCAAGGCTTCAAACTCCTGCTTGACCTTCTGTAGATCAGCCGTGACCCGCTGCTCCCAGGTACTCGTGATGCTGTAAGCCAGCAACCGAATCTCCTCATCCGGGTCCCCCAACAACTGGCGCAGCAGCGGCAGCGCGAGGCGCGCGGGCATATCCCGCAGCGCGAGCACCGCTCGGATGCGCTGCGAGGTCGAGCGCTTCGGATCGACCGCGATGCGCGCCACTTTACCGGGGGGCAGCGCATCGACTTCATGATCCATGCCTGGGCGTATGGCATAAATCTCGAGCTTTGGCGCGTCCTGCACCGCATCCTGCACCCGGGGTGCCTTGGGGCTAGCCAAAGCAATGCGGACCGCCACCACCAGCCCCGCCACCCCCAGCAAGGGAAACAGCAAGGCCAGCAGGAACACCAAAGAGAGTGCGTAGCGACGTGGCCGCCGCAGCGTCTTGGGCAAGGTCGTCCAGACGAGCCACGCGGCGACCACCGCGGCGGCCCCATGGGTCACCCAAAAGGCAAAGAAATAAGCGTCGCCCCGGGTGTTGAGCAACACCAGGGCCGCCGACTCGAGGCTCAGCGACAGGAAGGCAAGTTTGTAGAACTGGATCGGATCCATAGCGGTGCGTCGCTGCGCCTCAAAGCCGCTCCAGGTGCCGGCGCAGACTTGCAAAGTCCTCGGCACTGCGAACCGGATGGAAGTCGAGCGCGATCGCTTGCTTCGGCACGCCCCGCCGGCTGAGGATGCCCTCGAGCGCTTCGATCATCTCCCGGCGGTAGACGACCAGACCGGCGCCGCTGGTGATGGGCAAGAGCACCAACAAAACATCGTGGCCATGGGCCGTGGGCAGGATCCACTGGCTCGAGTCTGCCGGCTGCATGGCAGCGAACTCCTGCAGCACCTCGGTACTGAGACGCTCCTTGCCCACCCAGAGCGCGCAGTAGCTCGTCAGGCGCGAGCGCTGATACAGCGCTGCGAGTTCCGCCCATTCTTGCTGCAAGCTGATCGGCGCATGGGGCCACGCCGCGCGCACTTCGGCAACGCCCTGCTCCAGCTGGGCGAAATCCGCATACGAGGTACACAGAACCTGCATCCGACGCAGGTTGACTTCGTCGAACGCCATGAACGGCATGGTGTGCACGGCAAGCACCGCATCGACCTCGCCCGCTTGGTCACGGCGCAAAGCAGCCGCAAACACCCACTCGTTGAACCTCGGGTCGGTCAGGCGGGGCTCTGCGATGTGGGCCACCTCACCGGTTTCGAGCACATGGGCGATCAGGGGATGCGACGGATCGAGCGCCGGAAGCTGTTGGCCGAGTTGCGCCATCAAGCTCCAGTCCGATTCGCTTCGCCGATAGATACCGGCCTCGACGATCCGGCAGCTTTGACTGAGCAGTTGGAGAAACGCCGCCGGATCGGGCAAGGCGACGCCGCCCGACCTCGGCTCCCCGTCGTACTCGACGAGCCGGCGCCGCAGCGCGAGCAGCGCGTCGCGCAAGGTCATGGGCCGATCGGTCAGCTCCTGCTCGAGCTGCGCCAGCGATTCCCGAACGACAAACAAGCGGCGCTTCGTGCGCTCCAGCCGGGCCATCAGGTCTTGCTCCACCTCACGATGACGCTCGGCCTGATTGCGGTAGGCGGAGCCGAACTCGCCCAAAATCAAACTCACCAGGGCGCCGCCCAGGAAAAATTCACCCGGGAACTCCAGCGCTTGCGGTGCCGCCCAGACTGCCCACACCGTGAGGTAGAGCGCGACGCCAAAAAGCCCATAGCCCGCGCCGTAGCGCACGCCCGCGAGCCAGGGCCCAAACCATATCCACGGAAAACCCGAATTCAACCCCAAAGGGTCGGAGGGATCGATGCGCCAAGCCAGGGCCAGCGCCAACAGGGGCAGCGCCGCACTCTCGGCCATCGCAAGCCAGCGATCCCCGCGCTCGCTGGGACGCCAAACCCGCAAAAAACGCCAAAGCCGCAACCAGCCAGGCTCTTCCTGTACGTGCCGTCCTGCAACGACGCGCGCGCGCAGGCGCGCCAGCCAGACGCGAGGCGTCCACAGCCGGCGCAGCGCCGCGAAGCGTCGAGCGCGCTCGATCATTCCTTGGCCTGCGGCTTTGCCGGAGGCGCCGTCACCGTCATCCCGGAAAGCAGGTCCGCGATCTGCGCCTGCCCGACCGCTGCGAGGCCCTGATACCCCCAGCCGGTGCGCCCACCCGAAGCCGACCAGATCACCCGACCCGAGGGCAGCTCATGCAACTGCAGCATCACCCCGGCCGCGGGCTCGTTGTCGACGCCGGTCTTGTAGCGCCATTCGGTCACCGTCCCCGTGATGGCATAGCGGGCGTCTTGCTTGCGCGCCCAGTCGAGGGCTTGCTCCGGCGTGACGACCGGCGCGCCCTCGAGCGGGTTGTCCGGGAGCTTCTGCGGATAGACCACGAGGTCCTCCAAACCCTTCTGAAGCAGCAAAGACCCCACGATGGCCCCGACGCGGTCCTGCGCCTGCGGAACTTCGGTGGCATTGGCCAAAGGCAGCAGCGCCACCCGCGCCTTCGCGTCCAAATTCACCCGGCTGCCCGGAATGGCCTGCGTCACACAAGCTGCGAGGCTCCCAAGCGCCCCAGCGAGCAGCACCACCCGCGCGACCCCGCGCAGCCATCCAAAGGCATCATTTCTCGTCCACATACGCGACTCCTCTTCGATTCAAGCTTCCATCCACGCGCGACACCGACCATCCAACCGGCGGGCGCGACCGTTCACGCAGCGTCAGGGTCCATACCAGATCCGATATTGGATGTTCCACTGACGGCTTTGCCCGGCGGCATCCCGCCGCCGCTGGTACACGAGCGACAGGCGGTCTGCGCCGACCACCGGCCCTTGCACACCGAGCGTCCATTCCAAAGCCCCACCCTGACGCCGAGACTGTGTCCAGCCCGCATCCAAAAAAGGCAACCAGTGCCGACTGTAATGGTCGGCAGCCAACTGGTTGATCGTGAGGCCCACGCCCACGAAATCATCCCCCGCGGGCACGAAAAAGCGGGCATCAGGCCGGTTACCGTCGATATCGAGCCGCGCGTACGCCGCCTCGGGCACCCCGTTCGCTTGGGATCGTCGGCTCGTCACGGAGGCGCGCAGACCAATGTCGGGCTCGCCCTGGCGCAGCCACACCCCGGCTTGAACATCGGCCTGCTGCGCGTTGCCCAGCTGCGCGCCCAATCGGGTCGAGTAGCGCAGCGTATCGAGCCCGCCCTGCACCCACCAACGCCCGACGGTCTTGCTGACCCCGGCATGCACGCGGTCGGCCTTACCCGCAACCAGCAAAGCGGCCGAATCCTCGGTGACCTCGTTGCGGTGCCATTGGAAATCCCCCTGGATGCCCCAGGGCAGTTTGCCTTGGATTTCGAGCGACAGCGGATTCGTCGCACCGACGGCCTCGTTGCGTCCCACCGAAAGCTTGGCGCGCAAACCCTCGCCCGCGTACTGCAGGGCGACTCGGGCTTCCCGCGCCTGAGTCGGCAGCCCGGTCAACGCTTGCGCATTGGTCGACTGCAGCCGCCAACGCCCAAGATCCAGCGTGAGTTTGAGCTGCGGTGTCAGCGTGACGCTCTGCGACAGCACGGGGCCCTCTCGCCGCACGACGTCGTTGAGGCGATGCTCGAATCGCAGCCCCGTTTGGTGGGCGATGTCGATCCGGCGCTGGGTTTCATCCCGCATGAGCGCCTCGATGGCGTCGCTGTTCTGCCCGCGATCGGCGGTCTCCTCGAGCACCTCGGCCGCCTGCGCCCGCGCATCCATGTTCCGCCCCGCCACGCGGAACGCTTCCACCCGGTCGATCGGCGTCAGCGCCCTCAGAGCGCCCGCGTCGATGAGTTCGTCGACGCGCTGACGATCGTTCTCGGCAAGCGCCATTTGCAACTCGATCGACTGTCGATCGGCCTGAGTCAGCACCGCCTTCGCCAACCAGGCACGCGCCGCATCCTTGGTGTCGAGGCGAACCAGCCAGGTGGCGATGGCCGCATCGAGCTGGGCGCGCGCCTGCTCGGGCAATCGCTCGGTGCAGGAGACGGGCTGCCCGGTACAGCGCAGCTTCTCACGCAGCGCAGCGATGAGCCGCTGTTGCTGCGACGCGGACACCCGATCGTGCGGCTCCTTGGCCAGGCGCAAAGCAGCCAGCAGTTGCTCGAAGCTCGGCGCGTTGCCGCCGCCCGCAGCGCCACCCGTGCGCGCCGCCTGTTGCAGCAGCGTCCAGGCCCGATCGTAGGCCGCGCGTGCCCGCACGCCGTCGTTCGCACGCGTGAGCAAGTCGCCATAGTTGATGAGCCACAGCGCGTCACCACGCTTTCTCGGGTACAGCCGTGCCGACAGCGCCAGGGCCCGCGGCAGATCATTGAGTGCTTGGTAGGCAACCGCAAGCAAATCCTGGCCCTCGGTCGAGGTCAACAACATTCGTGCGGCCGACCGCACCTGCTGACGCAACTCGTCGAGACGCTGGAGATCGAGCAACAACCACATCAAGGCCACGCGATAGTCGCGACTGGCCGGATCCAGACGCACCGCCTGCTGCAGATCACCGAGGGCCGCATTCGAACGCTTGAGCGCCAACCACACCTGCGCCCTGGCCGCGTGCACGGCGGCATCGCGCTCGAGCTGCCCGGCGAGTGAGGCCGTCGCGCGCTGCCAGGCTTCGAGCCCCGCCAAACTGGGCTGCTTGACCAGCGCCGCCAGCCACTGCATCGCCAACGCGGCGCTCGGGGCCTCCGACCAAACCTGTTCGATCAGGGCGAGGGCCGCCGCCGGGCCTTCGGTTTCCGCCACCCCCGCGACGAAACGCTGAAACTGGTAGGGCTTGAGTCCGCGGCGCAGCGCGGGCGCGGCCCACAGTTCCCGGTAGGCGCCCACCGCCTGCGGCACCCGACCGAGGTCCCACGCAAGGTCGCCACGCAAGCCGCCGTGGGCGATGCGCTGGGCCTCTGTGCCTGGAGCGGTGCGGGTGCGCTCGAGCACCTCGAGGGCTTCCTCGTAAGCACCGGTCTGAATC
>NZ_JAEMQB010000030.1:0-5993 GCF_022759015.1 Tibeticola sp.
CCAGGCGCGCGCCATCACGGGGACTTATTCAGCGTTGCCTTACGTTGCCCTATTGATCCGGCCAGGTGAAGATTGAACTCGGTAGCCAGGTCCTGGCTTGGCGTCGTGTCTGGATCCCGGACTTCGCCATGGTAACGAGGTTCAAACATATTCTGGCCGGATCAATAAGCCCGCAATTTTAGGGGCGGCGCAGGCTCCGGTTTGCCCAGGCCGGGGCGGGCTCTGCCCAGAGGCAGTGCCCGGCGTCAGACGATTTGCACGCGCAACTCGGATAGCCCGCTCACACCGCCCACCAGCAGGTCGCCCGGCACGACCGCGCCGACGCCTTCGGGTGTGCCGGTATAAATCAGATCGCCCGGTTGCAGTGTCCAGGCCGCGGAGAGATGCTCGATCACTTCGCCGATGTTCCAGATCAGTTTGGCGATTTGGCTGCGTTGGCGCTCCGCGCCGTTGACCTGCAGCCAGATTTCCGCTGTCGTGATGTCGCCCGCCTGGACCGCCGGCGTGATCGGGCTGATGGGGGCCGATGCTTCGAAGGCTTTGCCGATCTCCCAGGGTCGGCCGAGTTTTTTCATTTCGTTTTGCAGGTCACGCCGCGTCATGTCGAGCCCGACCGCATAGCCGTAGATGTGCCGATGCGCCTCGGCCGCCGGAATTTGCGCGCCGCCGACACCGATCGCAACCACCAGTTCGATCTCGTGGTGCAGGTTGCGTGTCAGGGAAGGGTAGGGCAAACGGCCGGTTTCGCCTTCATTCACCGGGAAGACGGCGTCGGCGGGCTTGAGGAAGAAGAACGGCGGCTCGCGGCCGGTGAAGCCCATTTCTTTCGCGTGTTCTTCGTAATTTCGGCCCACACAATAAACGCGGTGCACCGGAAAACATGCGTCGCTGTTTCGGACGGGCACGCGCACGGTGGGGGGCGGTGGGAAGACATCATTCATGGCTGGGCTCTTTGGGGGTTTTGCCGAAGGAGCCAGTTTGCCACGGCCCCGTGCGGTGGCACACTTGCGGGTGAGGTCCATCGATTTTTACCCATTGTTCAGGAGTCCAGCCATGCAACAGACATCGAATCGAAACGCTCTTTCGCCGCACCGCTGGGGGGCGGCTGCGCTCGCGGGCGCGCTCGTGCTCGCGGGTTGCGCGGATATGACGGAGACGCAGCGCCATACCGCCATCGGCGCGGGCATCGGAGCCCTTGCCGGTGCGGCCATTGGAGACAGCAAAGGCGCGGCGGCGGTGGGAGCGGGCATCGGCGCGCTTGGCGGCTACGTCTGGTCGACCCAGATGCAGCAGAAAAAAGCGGCGATGGAACAGGCCACGGCGGGAACCGGGGCGACCGTCACGCGCACCGCCGATAACCAGCTCAAGCTCAACATTCCGAGCGACATTTCCTTCGGCACCGGCAGTGCGGCCATCCAGCCGCGCTTGCGCCCTATCCTGGATCAGTTCGCCCAAGGACTGGCCGGGCAGCCGAGTATCGAAGTGCGCATCATCGGACACACCGACAGCACGGGCAGCGACGCGGTCAACAACCCCTTGTCGATCAACCGCGCGGCTGCGGTCCGCGACTATTTGGTGACGCGCGGCGTCGACCCCGGTCGGATCATCATCGACGGTCGCGGGTCGCGTGAGCCGATTGCCGACAACTCCACCGAAGCCGGCCGCGCGAAGAACCGCCGGGTCGAGATCTTCCTGGCCGAGCGCGCTCCGCAGCGCTGAAGCAAACCGGATGGAGGGCTGCCGGGCCCGGCTCCGCAGTGATGAAGCTCTACAACTACTTCCGTTCCTCGGCTTCGTTTCGGGTGCGCATCGCGCTCGAGCTCAAAGGCTTGCCGTACCAGTACGTGCCCGTGCACCTTGCCCGGGGTGAGCACCGCGGGGCGGAATTTGTCGCGCTCGCACCCGAAGGGCTCGTGCCCCTGCTCGAACTCGATGATGGCACGCGGCTGTCGCAATCGATGGCCATCATCGAGTTTCTCGACGAAACCCATCACAGCCCGCCGTTGTTGCCGTCGGAGCCGTTGGCTCGGGCGCGGGTGCGCGCCCTGGCTCAGATCGTGGCGTGCGAAATCCACCCGCTGAACAATTTGCGGGTGCTGCAATACCTCAAGCGCGAGCTGGGCGCGAGCGAAGAGGCGAAGAACACCTGGTACCGACACTGGGTCCGCCTCGGCCTCGAAGCCTTCGAGCGGCAGTTGGCGCAGCAGCCGCCAACGCGCTTTTGCGCCGGCGAAGCCCCGACGCTGGCCGACTGTTTGCTGGTGCCGCAGATCTTCAACGCGCGCCGTTTCGAATGCGACCTCAGCTGCCTGCCGCGCACCCTGGCGGCCTTTGACGCCTGTATGTCGCTGCCGGCCTTCCAGCGCGCCCAACCGTCCGCATGCCCGGATTTCGAACCGTAGAACCGTTCTTGGTGCCCGCGCCGTTTTTCCGTCCCGACTGGCCCGCGCCGCCTCAGGTTCGGGCTTGTATGACCGTGCGAGAGGGCGGTTGCTCCCGCGCGCCGTTTGATCGGTTCAACCTCGGCGACCATGTGGGCGACGACCCGCAGGCCGTCGCGGAAAACCGCGCGCGGCTCGCCGCTGCGATGGGTATGCGGCCCGTGTTTCTTCGGCAGGTCCATGGAACGGACGTGCTGCGGATCGACGCCGATACGCCCGACGGCACGGCCGCGGATGCGGCGGTAACGGCCTCGCCCCACACGGCCTGCACCGTGATGGTGGCCGATTGCTTGCCAGTGCTGCTGTGTGATATCGAAGGGCGCGTCGTGGCAGCGGCACACGCGGGTTGGCGGGGACTCGCAGGCGAGGAGGGCGTGGGCATTTTGGAGCGAACGGTCGAAGCGATTCGGCGCCTCACGGCGCAGAGGAGGGCTTCGAGCGGGGACAGCACAGCAGTTCCAGCGCTGATGGCTTGGCTCGGTCCTTGCATTGGTCCGCAGGCATTCGAGGTGGGCCCCGAGGTGCGTGCGGCTTTTTGTGACCGGGACCCAAGCGCGACCGAGGCCTTCCGCCGCGCGACCGATGGCGCTGCCGACCGCTGGTGGGCCGACTTGGCCCAGCTGGCGCGGCGGCGGCTGCGCGCCCTGGGTGTCGCGCAGATCTACGGCAACGACAGCAGCCCGGCATGGTGCACCGTGACGCAGCGCGATCGCTATTTCTCCCACCGGCGGGATACCGCTCGGCTCGGGGGCACGGGCCGCATGGCGGCCTGCATAGGCTTGGCCTGAGCCCGTCAGCTTGGTGAAGGGGCGCTGGTGCCATACTGGCTGCCTTGGAGATCAATCGAGGAGACGACGGGTGAGTGAATCGAATCGCGTGTTGAGCGGGCTGGACCCGATGGCGGCCGGGCAACAATGGATCGATAGCCTGACCACCGTGTGGTTGCAGGCGATGGCGGGTACCCCGCTCAAGCCCGGTGAGACCGCCATGCCCGCGGCTCCGAAGGTGTCCATCGCTCCAGAAAAGCTGGCGGAGATCCAACAGGACTACCAAAAGGAGGCGGCGTCGATTTGGCTCGACGTGCTCAGCGGGCGCGCACCGCTCAAGGATCGACGCTTTGCAGATCCCGCCTGGCAAAAGAACCCCTGGGCCACCTACACGGCGGCCATGTATCTGCTCAACGCGCGCACGCTCATGCGGATGGCGGAGGCGATCGAGGGCGACGAGAAAACACGCAATCGCATCCGCTTTGCCGTCGAGCAGTGGGTAGCAGCGGCCGCCCCGACGAACTTCTTTGCGCTCAATGTCGAGGCGCAGCAAAAGGCGCTGCAAACCCAGGGTGTAAGCATCGCCAAGGGCCTGCAGAATCTGCTCGAGGACCTGCGGCGGGGTCACATTTCGATGACCGACGAGAGCCTTTTCGAAGTCGGCCGCAACGTCGCCACCACCGAAGGCGCCGTGGTCTACGAGAACGAGCTGTTCCAGTTGATCGAATACAAGCCGCTGACGCCGACCGTTCATGAGCGACCGTTCTTGTTGATTCCACCCTGCATCAACAAGTACTACATCCTCGATCTGCAGCCGGACAATTCGCTGATCCGCTACGCCGTCAGTCAGGGGCATCGCACCTTCGTGATCAGTTGGCGCAACCCCGACGAGTCGCTGGCGAACAAGACCTGGGACGACTACATCGAAGACGCAGCCATCCGCGCCATCTCGGTGGTTCAGGACATCACGCAGTCCCCCCAAATCAACACCCTGGGCTTCTGCGTCGGCGGGACGATCCTCGCCACGGCTCTGGGTGTGCTCGCTGCGCGCGGGGACGACACGGTGGCGAGCGCCACGTTCCTCACCACGCTGATCGACTTCACGGAAACCGGCGTGCTCGATGTGTTCATCGACGAAGCTTTTGTGCGCTACCGCGAAGCCCAGTTGGGGCATGGCGGCTTGCTCAAGGGGCAGGAACTCGCGACCACGTTCAGTTTCTTGCGTCCCAACGATCTCGTCTGGAACTATGTGGTCGGCAACTACCTCAAGGGCGAGACGCCGCCGCCCTTCGACCTGTTGTATTGGAACGCCGACAGTACCAACCTGCCGGGGCCGTTTTATGCCTGGTATTTGCGCAATACGTACCTCGAGAACAATCTGGTCAAGCCCGGCAAGCTGACCGTTTGTGGCGAAAAGCTCGACCTACGCAAGGTGCGCCAGCCGGTCTACATCTACGGCTCGCGCGAGGACCATATCGTTCCGATCGGTGGCGCCTATGCCAGTACGCAGGTCTTGCGGGGCAAGAAGCGCTTCGTCATGGGCGCCTCCGGGCATATTGCCGGTGTGATCAACCCCCCGACTGCGAACAAGCGCAGCCACTGGACGCGCGAGGATGGAAAGTTCCCATCCACCGTCGAAGAGTGGATTGCCGGGGCGACGGAACATCCCGGCAGCTGGTGGCCCGACTGGGCGCGCTGGCTCGCGGCGCATGCAGGCGGCAGCATCCCCGCACCCAAGACCTACGGCCGCGGGCGCAAATACCGCGCCATCGAGCCAGCGCCGGGCCGTTACGTCAAGGCCAAGGCCTGAGTTCCTTTTTTCAAACCCGAGGAGACTATTCATGGAAGACATCGTCATCGTTTCCGCCGTGCGCACGGCGGTGGGCAAATTCGGCGGCTCGCTCGCCAAGGTTCCGGCGACGGAGTTGGGTGCCATCGTCGTCAAGGAAGCCTTGCGCCGTGCCGGCGTGGGCCTCGACCAGGTGGGCGAGGTCATCATGGGCCAGGTGCTGGCCGCAGGCGCGGGCCAGAACCCGGCACGACAGGCCTTGATGAAGGCCGGCATTGCGAAGGAGACGCCGGCGCTCACCATCAACGCGGTCTGTGGCTCGGGCCTCAAGGCCGTGATGCTCGCCGCGCAAGCGATTGCTTGGGGTGATAGTGAGATCGTCGTCGCGGGCGGGCAGGAGAACATGAGCGCGAGCCCCCATGTGCTGCTGGGCAGCCGCGAGGGCCAGCGCATGGGCGACTGGAAGATGATCGACTCGATGATCGTCGACGGCCTCTGGGACGTCTACAACCAGTACCACATGGGCATCACCGCCGAGAACGTGGCGCAGGTCTGCTGCGTGAGCCGGGAGATGCAGGATGCACTGGCGCTCGCCAGCCAGCAGAAGGCCGCCGCCGCGCAGGAAGCCGGCAAATTCAAGGACGAGATCGTTGACGTGCTGATCCCGCAGCGCAAAGGCGATCCGCTGGTGTTCAATACCGACGAGTTCATCAACAAGAAGACCAGCGCCGAAGCGCTCGCCAGCTTGCGCCCGGCTTTTGCCAAGGACGGCACGGTGACGGCGGGCAACGCCTCGGGCATCAACGACGGCGCCGCGGCGGTGGTGGTCATGACGGCCAAGAAGGCTGCGCAGCTGGGTCTCACGCCCATGGCACGCATTGCGGCCTTTGCCACCAGCGGTCTGGACCCCGCGCACATGGGCCTGGGGCCGGTACCGGCGACCGAAAAAGCGCTCTCGCGGGCGGGCTGGAAGGTGGCGGATGTGGATTTGTTCGA
>NZ_JAEMQB010000176.1:0-10409 GCF_022759015.1 Tibeticola sp.
ACCTGCAGCCGCCACTGCTGAACGAGGTGCGCAAAAGCCAGATCCTGAGCCATCTGCTCGTCGTCGACGAGCGACAAGCCGCCAAGGCCGCTGGGACTGGCATCGAGCACCCCCAGGACCGATGGCGTGAAGGGGGCAAGGCGTTGCGCCTCGGCGGCCGGGGCGACTTCGATCGCCTCCGCGAGCGCCGACACGAAGCGCGCATTCCAGGCTGCCCGCTGGCGCTGCAAGCCACTCCAGGCCAAGTGGAGTGCATCGCGTTCGAGAATCCGGCGCTCGGCCGCCTCAGCCGCCTGCAAAGCCTCGACCGCCTCGTCCATCGACTGCAGAAGCGCGCTGCGCATGCGGTCGCCCGCCTCATCGAGACAGCGACGAATCAGGGGAGGCAAATCGGACATATTTCGTGAAAAAAGTCACGAAAGTGTAGTCGTCGCGCGTGTTTCCTCAAACAACCAGACCTCGATGAGCGCCGGATCTTGAACCAGGCGCAGCCGCTCGAACGCGGCGCGTGCCTCGGGGTAACGCCCGCGCAGGCTCGACAGCCATTGCTTGAGCCGACCCGCACGGTGTCGCGGTGCCACCCGCCATGAAATCTGCCGCCAGAACTCCAGCAGTAGGAGCCGTACCGAGGGCCAATCGACGGCCTCGGGCGCCGCGTCCGCGTGCGGTGCTCCGGCCTGAGCCGCCCGGATGGCCAGGGCGAGGCCCGGATCCCGAATCATGCCGCGGCCGAGCATGAGTGATTCGCAGCCGGTGGTTTGGCGGCAACGCTCGGCATCCTCCGCGGTCCAGATTTCGCCGTTGGCAATCAAGACCGTGTCGGAAAGTGCGCGCCGGATGTCGGCAATGCGCGCCCAATGGGCCGGCGGCCGGTAGCCCTGCGCGCGCGTTCGCGCATGCACGACGAGTTCCTGCGCTCCGCCCTCGGCCAGCGCGCAGGCGCATTCGACCGCACGGGCGTCGTCGGCATAGCCCAGCCGCATCTTGGCGGAAACCGCGAACCCGGCCGGAACCGACCGACGCACGGCAGCCACGATGTCATGCAGGAGTTCGGGTTCGTCGAGCAGCACCGCCCCACCGCGGTGGCGGTTCACCGTCTTGGCGGGGCATCCGAAATTCAGGTCGACGCCGAACGCCCCGAGTTCGGCGAGGCGTGCGGCGTTTTCTGCCATGCACGCCGGATCCGAGCCCAGCAACTGGGGACGCACGGGCACGCCGCTGGGCGTGCGGCTGCCGTGTAGCAGTTCGGGGACGATGCGGGTGTAGACCCGGGGCGGCAACAACTGGTCGGTCACGCGGATGAACTCGGACACGCACCGGTCGATGCCGCCCACGCGCGTGAGGATGTCCCTCAAGCTGTGATCGAGCAGCCCCTCCATCGGGGCGAGCAGCAGCATCGCGCACGACCCCGGATCAATCGAGCGCGCGGCGCAGCCGGATTTCCTCGAGGCGTGTCGTCCCCACCGCCGTCGTGCGAGCGGTCTTGAGCTCGCGCTTGAAGCCTGCCAGCTCGAAGAAGCGCAGCGCGCGCTCGTTGCGCAGCGGCACCCAGACCGTGACCTCGGTGCATTCCTCATCGAGCAGACCTTCGCGCGCGGCGTCCCAGAGGGCGAGCCCGGCCCCTTGATCCCAGTCGCCCGGCTGGACATACAGCGCCCAGATTTCGCCGGTCGTGGGCTTGGTTTTGGGGTCGCGCGAGCGGTCGAAACCGACAAAGCCGACCGGCCGGTCGCCGTCGACGGCCAACAAGACCTGGGGCTCGCCATAGGTGACGGCGTCACGCCAATGCGCCACCCGAGCCGCGTCGGGCTGGATGCGAGCCAACTCCTCTGGGCTCAGCAAGCCTTCGAGCACGGCCTGCAGGGTATGGGCGTGCAGTTCCGCGATGGTGCGGGCATCTTTGACGGTGGCGGGGCGGACGGAGTAATAAGAAGACATGGCGACTCGAATCTCGAAGATGCAAAACCCTGCATTGTCGCGGCAAGGAGCACATCGCTGCGGCACAATGAAGGCGCATTTGCTTTCTTCATGCCGCACTCTTTGGAGCCCTATGAGCGACCGTTTCCTACTCTGTGCCTTGGTAGCGGCCTTGCTGGCAACGCCTGCCTGGGCCGACACCGCGCCCAAAGGCGAGCGCGCGGGCACGTTCAAGCAGGTCGAAGGCAGCGTCACCGCGACACTCGGCAGCGAAACCCGCAAGGTCCGATCCGGTGACGCCGTCTTTCCCAACGACCGCATCCAGACCGCGGCCGACGGCGCCGCAGCACTCACACTGCGCGACGGAACCGAGCTGGTGCTGGGCCCCCAGGCGCAACTGCAGGTCGCGGGCTTTGAGTTCGAACCCACGACGCAAAGCGGCAGCCTGTTGCTGAGCCTGCTGCACGGCAGCCTGCGCATGGTCTCGGGCCTGATTGCGAAGCTGCAGCCGGAGAAGGCGCAGGTCAAGACGCCCACGCTCGTCATCGGGCTGCGCGGCACCGATTTCATCGTGGAGGCACCATGAAGTCGCAAAACCCCATGAAGCACCGCAGGACGACCCTGGGCCTTGGGCTCTTGCTTGCGGCAGGGCTTGCCGGCTGCGCCGGGCCCGTCGACCGAGTCATCCTGCTGCCCGAGGACGGGGGTCGGCCCAGCGCCGTCGAGATCCGTCGCGGCGAGCAATCCTTGCGTCTCGACCAGCCCTACCAGGCCGCCACCGTCGACCGCAGCGGGCAGCTCGTGCCGGCGCAGAGCAGTGCCGAAGAGGTGCGCGAGCGCTACCCCAAGCTGATTGCGCTGCGGCCGCAGCCACCGCTGAAATACACCCTCAGCTTTCTCACCGGGACCTCGGATCTCACCCCCGAGTCGGAACGTCTGCTGCCCGAGGTTCTGCGCACAGCCGCGGCGCGTGCGGGGGGAGAAATTTTGGTGATCGGACATACCGACACGGTGGGCGACGCAGCGGCCAACGACCGGCTGTCATTGCAGCGCGCGCAAGCGATACGCGAGCGGCTGCTGCGCGAGGGTTTCGATCCAGAGCGCGTCGTCGCGATCGGCCGCGGCGAGCGCGAACCAGCCGTTCCAACGGCCGATGAGGTCGACGAGCCCCGCAACCGACGCGCCGAGTTGATCGTGCGCTGAGCCGCCTGACCCTACACCGGAGAGCCCCCATGCGTATAGGCGTCCTCACCGGTGGCGGCGACTGTCCTGGCCTCAACGCCGTGATTCGCGCCGTCACCAAATCGCTCATCGGGCAGTGCCGGGCCGAAGTCATCGGCATCGAAGACGGCTATGCCGGCTTGATGGAAGGGCGTCGCCGCCCACTCGACTGGGCCTCGGTCAGCGGCATCCTGTTCAACGGCGGGACGATACTCGGCACGAGCAACCGCGCCAACCCGCTCGCGTCCGAGGAGACCGCCGAGCGCGCGGTGGCGCAGGCGCGCGCATGGGGTCTCGACGCGCTGGTGGCCATCGGCGGCGACGGCACGATGAGTATTGCGCACGGGCTGATGCAGCGCGGGCTGGCCACCGTGGGCGTACCCAAAACCATCGACAACGACATCGAGGCCTGCGAACGCAGCTTTGGCTTCGACACCGCCGTTGCCACGGTCACCGAAGCCCTCGAGCGTGTCCAAACCACAGGCCAGAGCCACGGCCGCGTGATGATCGTCGAAACCATGGGCCGTTACGCCGGATGGATCGCGTTGGAGGCGGGCATGGCGGGGGCGGCCGACATCATCTTGCTGCCCGAAATCGACTACGACCCCGAGCGGGTGCTCGAAATCTGCCGCGAGCGTGAAAAGCGTCAGCGCTACACCGTGATCTGCATCGGCGAAGGCGCCAAACCGGTCGGCGGCACGTGGACGATCGAGCGGCGGGTCGAAGCCAGCGGCGGCGCCGACCCGATCCGACTCGGCGGTGTCGCGCACCGGTTGCGCGAGTGGCTCGAGCCGCGCCTGGACAGCGAGGTCCGCGCCACCGTCCTCGGGCATGTGCAGCGCGGCGGCTCGCCGACCCCTTTTGACCGTGTGCTCGCGACCCAGTATGGCAATCAGGCCGCGCAGTTGGTGCAACAGCGGCGATTCGGCCACATGGTCACGCTGACCCAGGGACGCATGGGCAGCATCGAAATCGAGCGCGTCGCCGGTCGGCAGCGGCGCGTGCCGCTCGATCACCCGCTGCTGAACGCCGCCCGGCAAATCGGCGTCAGCCTTGGCGACTGACCCCTGAACGACGCTCTCTTTTTAGGAGTCGTCCGCCGCCATTCATGCCGGGGTGAAGGCCAAAACAGCCCAAAAACGGCAGTCACGACGCGCGGCCAGGCATGGGCTGGGCCGGACGCCGCGGTCCCTCAGAGGCTGAGAGGGAATTGGGCGTGTCCGAAGGGGCGCCCCAAAACGCGTCCGAGTAGGCGCAAAGCACAGCCGTAGCTCGGGCTACGGCGCGCATTTGCAACGCCCTCGGGCGTGTTTTGGGGCGTCAAAGCGGGCATGACCAATTCCCTCTCAGCCTCTCAACGCTTGATGAGGCCAGCCGCCGCTTCGCCGCCCGATTGGAACGGGCCGAGCGGGTTGACCTGCCGCTCGGTGAGGTCGATGCGCGGCTCGCCACCCGCATTCTTGAACAGCACCAGGCCATCGCGCGCGACCACCATGGCCTCGAAACGCCAGCCCTCGATGTGGGTAATGCGGCGGAAATTGAAGAAGTCGCTGAGGAACTCCCCCTCACGCTTGCGGCTTTGCTGGCTGAAGCGGTAGACATACGCGCGGCAGGCGGTCTGCGCGAGCAGGCAGTCGCGCACGCCGCGGTCGAGCGCGTCGAGGGGCACACCAGGATGCGGGGCGAGCCGGGCGACCACCTCGGGGTAGGGAATGACGGTCATGTTGGCCGTAGCCGCCGGGTCGAAGCCCAGCTCGGCGAGCTTCGCCACCGGCGTCTGGTACGGCTCGATGCGGTCGAACGCAGCCTTGGCCTCCTCGTAGCTGGCAAACGGCGAGAGCGTCACCGAACTGCCGCGGGGAAGCAGGCTGCTGCAGGCGGCGAGACTGGCGGCCAGCGACGAACAAGCAAGGATACGCATCAGGCGGTGCATGGGCCAAGTATCGCACTTGCGGTCATCGGCACAAGAGCGGCGCCTCGTCGACGGCCCGCGCCAGGCGGCCGAACCGACCCCCGGCCAGCCCGCCGCCAGAGCCCGTCCAAACACGCCGGAGCGCGGGGCGCGGCAGGCTTGCACGCACCGCGCTCTGGCGAAATCGACGCGCTTGCGGCATGCTCAGGCCCCATGAGCGCCACCGAACCTTCTTCTCACCTGCCCCGCCTGCATCGGGCCCTGGGCGATTTGCTGCGCGCGCAGCGCGTGGCCGCGCTCGGCACGCTGGACGCGCAGGACCCCACGCAACCCTTCGTCTCCATGGTGCCTTATGCGCTGCTGCCCGATGGCGCGGGCTTCGTCATTCACGTGAGCGGCCTCGCGCCGCACACCGCCAACCTGCAAGCCGCGCCGCGCGCCGCATTGATGGTGATGGCGAGCGAGCCTGAAACCGGCCCGGTCCATGCCTTGCCTCGAGTGAGCATCGATGTGCGCGCGGAGCCGCCCGTGCCGCATAGCCCGGCCTGGGAGCGCGCCCGTGGTGCGTATCTGGCGCGCTTTCCCGAAGCCGAGCCGATGACGGCGCTGCCGGATTTCCGCTTCGTCACGCTGAGCCCAACCCGAGCCCGCCAAGTGGCGGGCTTCGGCGCGGCGCGCACGGTCGAAGCCGATGAACTCGCCGCCGTGCTCGCCTACGCGGCAGCCGCCCCCGCGCCATGAGCGTGACGAGTCGGGTCCCGGAGGCCGCAGGCGCCGCCGAACGCCCAGCCTGTCTAGATCCGCCAGGCGCTGAGGCAGCCGACACGGCCGCCTCGCCCCCGCTGCGCGTCCACTACGAAGACGCGTCGGTGCTGGTGCTCGACAAGCCTGCGGGCCTGCTGTCCGTGCCGGGCCGCGGGCCCGAAGGCCTGCGCGCCTTGAGCGTCCATGCGGCGCAGCGCTGGCCCGACGCGCTCGTCGTCCATCGGCTGGACATGGCGACCTCGGGCCTCATCGTGCTCGCGCGCGGCCCGACGGCCCAACGGCACTTGAGCCACGCATTCGCGCAGCGCGCGGTGCACAAGCGCTATGAAGCGCTCGTCAGCGGCCATCTATCGGCGCCGAGCGAGCACGACGACGGCTGGGGCCTGATCGACCTGCCGCTGATCCCCGACTGGCCCAACCGTCCGAAAAGCCGGGTTGATTTCGAAGTCGGCAAACCCAGCCGCACCCGCTGGCAGGTGCGCGCACACGAGTGGCTGCGGGGCCAGCCAGTGACCCGCCTCAGGCTCGAGCCGATTACTGGCCGCTCGCACCAATTGCGCGTGCATCTGCTCGCGCTCGGCCACCCGATCGTCGGCGACGCGCTCTACGCGCCCCCCGACCTGCTTGGACTCGCGCCGCGCCTCTTGCTGCACGCCACCGAACTGGACTTTCCCCACCCGGAGAGCGGCAAGCGACTGCGCTTCACCAGCCGCCCGCCGTTTTAGGGCGACGCCTACACGCCGCCCCCACGCAAGCCTCGGGACGCTGGCCGCTGACCGGGGCGCCACGGGCTCCTGGAGCGCGAATCGGCGCGATACTGTCGTCTTTGCCCCCACTCAGGAGCATTCCCATGCGTCGTGAAGTCGTGATTGCAAGCGGTGTGCGCACCGCCATCGGCACCTATGGCGGCAGCCTCAAGGACGTGCCACCCACGGAACTTGCCAGCCTCGTGGTGCGCGAGTCGCTCGCGCGGGCCGGCGTCGAAGGCAAAGACGTCGGCCATGTGGTGTTCGGCCATGTCGTCAACACCGAACCCAAAGACATGTACCTCTCGCGTGTGGCCGCCCTCAACGGCGGCTGCCCCGAGGAAACCCCGGCCTACAACGTCAACCGTCTCTGCGGCTCGGGGCTGCAGGCCATCGTCTCGGCGAGCCAATCGATCCTGCTCGGCGACTGCGACGTGGCCATCGGCGGCGGCGCCGAGAACATGAGCCGCGCCCCTTATGCCAGCCTCAACACCCGCTGGGGCGCGCGCATGGGCGACACCAAGCTGGTCGACATGATGGTCGGCGCGCTGCACGACCCCTTCCACACCATCCATATGGGCGTGACGGCCGAGCATGTGGCCGAGCGCTACCGCATCAGCCGCGAGCAGCAGGATGCACTGGCCGTCGAAAGCCACCAGCGTGCACAGCGTGCCACCGAAGCGGGCTACTTCAAGAGCCAGATCGTCCCGGTCATGCTCAAAGGCCGCAAGGGTGAAACCGCTTTCGACACCGACGAGCACTTCCGCCCGAACTGCACGCTGGCCGACCTGGCGAAACTCAAGCCCGTGTTCGTCAAAGAAAACGGCACGGTCACGGCCGGCAATGCCTCGGGCATCAACGACGCAGCGGCCGCAGTGGTGTTGATGGAAGCCCACGCGGCCAAGGCACGCGGGGTGCAGCCGCTGGCGCGGCTCGTCGCCTACGCGCACGCAGGCGTGGACCCGAAATACATGGGCATCGGCCCGGTGCCGGCCTCCAAACTGGCCTTGCAGCGCGCCGGACTCACGGTCAACGACCTCGATGTGGTCGAGGCCAACGAAGCCTTTGCGGCGCAGGCTTGCGCGGTCACCTGCGAGCTCGGCCTCGACCCGGCCAAGGTCAACCCCAACGGTTCGGGCATCTCGCTCGGCCACCCGATCGGCGCCACCGGCGCACTCATCACGGTCAAGGCCATCCACGAGTTGCACCGCATCCAAGGCCGCTATGCGCTCGTCACCATGTGCATCGGCGGCGGCCAGGGCATCGCGGCGATCTTCGAGCGGCTCTGACACCAAAAAAGCAAGGGGTTCCAAGGCTTTTCCTTGGAACCCCGGCGTGAAATGGTCTTATCGCGCTATTGTTTTAGGACTTCACATCATCCCCAGCAGTCGCGGGAACCACAGCGACAAGGCGGGCCAATAGGTCACCACGCCAAGGAAACCCAGCATCGCCAGCAGCCACGGCCACACCGCCACCGTGAGTTCGGTGATGCCCATCTTGGTGATGCCCGAGGCGACGTAGAGGTTGAGCCCCACCGGCGGGTGGCACATGCCCACCTCCATGTTCACGACCATGATGATGCCGAAGTGCACCGGGTCGATGCCCAGCTTCATCGCCACCGGGAACAGGATGGGCGCGAAGATCAGCACGATGGAAGAAGGCTCCATGAAGTTACCCGCCAGCAGCAGGATCACGTTGACCGCCAGCAGGAAGGCGATCACCCCGAGCCCGTGGCCCAGCATCCAGTCGGCCAGCGCCTGCGGGATGTTCTCGTTGGTCATGATGAAGCTGAACAGCACCGCGTTGGTGATGATGTAGAGCAGCATCGCGCTCATGTTGGCCGAGTTCAGCAGCACCCGCGGCACGTCCTTGAGCCGCATGTCCTTGTAAATGAACACGGCGACGATGAAGGCATAGACCGCACTCATCGCGGCCGCCTCGGTCGGCGTGAATACGCCGCTGTAGATGCCGCCCATGACGATCACGATCAGCAGCAGGCCCCAGATCGACTCGCGCAGCGCCGAAAAGCGCTCGCCCCAACTGGCCTTGGGCAGCCGCGGGTAGTCGAATTTGCGCGCGCGCCAGTAGGTCACGCCGCCGAGCGTGGCTGCGAGCGCCAGCCCCGGCACCACGCCGGCCATGAACAGCGCGCCCACCGAGGTGTTGGTCGCCACCGAATACATCACCATCACGATGGAGGGCGGAATCAGAATGCCCAGTGCGCCCGAGGTGGTGATGACGCCCGCGCCAAAGTTCTTCGGGAAGCCCGCCTTCACCATCGCCGGCAGCAGGATGGAGCCGATGGCTACGACGGTCGCCGGCGAGGAGCCCGACACCGCCGCAAACAGCGCACAGGCCACCACCCCGCCGAGCCCCAGGCCGCCATACCAGTGCCCCACCATGCTGGTGGCGAAGCGAATCATGCGCTTGGCCACGCCGCCATGGGTGAGGAAGTTGCCCGCAAGGATGAAGAACGGGATCGCCATGATCTCGAAATTCTCGATGCCGGTGAACAGCTTGAGCGCCACCGACTCCAGCGGCACGTGGGAGAAGCCGAACAGGAAAGTCAGCACCGTGAGGCCGAGCGAAATCGAGATCGGCATGCCGGTAAGCATCAGCACCAGCAGGATGAGGAAGATGATGAGCGCGTTCATGGCTGCGTGTCCTTCGCTTTCGAAGCGGCCTCACCGGCCACGGGCTTGGGGTGCAGGTTTTCATCGAGCGCAAAGGGATTGAGGTCCACCGGCGGCTCGCCCGCGTCGAGCCCGTCCACATGGCCGTGGTCGTGATGCGGCAGGTCACCCGTGCGGATGAAGTTCACCATCACCTGAAGAAAGCGAAAGCACATCAGCCCGGTGCCCAGCGGAATCGCGCTGTAGACGATCCAGGTCGGCCACTCGAGGTCGGGCGTCGTCGGTCCCTCGGGGATGTCGCCGACCGGCTGGCCGAACAACTGCAGAAAGAAGTGGTGCGCGCCGTTTTCCCAGACGAACGTGGCGCCAAGCCAGGCGATGATGGAGGTGAACAAAGCACCGGCCGCCAAGCCGAAGATGATGAATTTCGCGCGCCAGCTCGGGCTGAGGCGATTGATGAGCACATCCACCCCAACGTGGATGCCGGTGCGCACGCCATAAGCCGCGCCGAACTTGGCCATCCAGACGAACATGATGATGGTCAGTTCCTGCGCCCAGCCCAGGTTGAGCGAGAGCAGCCAGTCCTGCACGCCCGGTATCGGCCATCCGGCCGCGTAGCGGTGCAGCACGGCCACAAAGATGATCAGCGTGGCACCCGCCATGAGGAAGGTGATCAGCCATTCCTCCAGATGATCGAGAAATTTCATGCGCGGTCTCCCGTCGGCAAAAAAAGACGCGGCGCGCCCGATGCCGAGCATCGGTGCGGCCGCGCCCTGGCCTGGAATCAGAGCTTGTTCGGATCGAAACCGGTGACCTTATAGATCTCTTGCAAGGTCTCCTTGCCCACCCGATCGGCCATCTTGGCGTGCACCGGCGCGAGCACCTTCTTGAGCGCCCGGCGCTCGTCGGCCGTCGGCGTGTAGACCGTCGTTTTGCCGCTCTTGCGCACCGCTTCCAGCGCGCTGTCGTTTTCTTCCTGGGCGATCTTGTTGGCGTAGTCGGTGGCTTCCTTCAGCGCCTGTTCGAGTTCACCGCGGATGTCAGCGGGCAGCCCGTCCCAGAACTTCTTGTTCGTAATGACCGCGTAACCGAGGTAGCCGTGGTTGGTCAGCGACAGGTGCTTTTGCACCTCGTGCATCTTCTGCGTGTAGAAGTTGGAAATCGGGTTCTCCGTGCCGTCGACCACCCCGGTCTGCAGCGCCTGATAGACCTCGG
>NZ_JAEMQB010000135.1:0-18326 GCF_022759015.1 Tibeticola sp.
CTTGCGCGCGGCGGCCAGTTGCTGCGCGATCTTTTCACAGTCGGCGTCGGTTTCGATGAGTTTTTGCACACCGCGCAACTGCCCTTCAATGCGGGCCAGACGGGCGCACAAGGCTTTCTTCTTCTCGGCGTCGACGATTCTACTCATGAAACGGCCTCGGTCTAGTGAAGTTCCATACCGCCTTCCGTCGATTTACACTCAAAAACGGAAGGTGGCGGGTGCCGGAACTGAATGTGCCTGAAGGCGACAAGTCGCCAACGGCCTGTTTAGCGTGCGCTCTCTATGGAGGCAATCCGGGGTGCGAGTCAGTCCGGCAGGTCACGTTAGGAACGGGGACAAGCCGCCAAAAACTTTTGCGACCTCTACCCGCAACCTTCCACCCCAAAGTCTCTTTCATCTTCGGGGGTGGCGGCAACCACCATGATCGTTAGGTTGAATCGACCGCGCGGGCAACTTCAGCCTCAGCCTTGGTCCGCAAAGCGCGCGAGCGGCGCGAGGTCGGGGAAGTCGGGGCTGCGCTTTTGCTGCATCGCCATGATGGCTTCGCGCACGTTGGGCGAACTCCACACGGCCGACTGCAGCCAGCCCATCTGGCGCAAGCTGTCTTCCACCGAGTGGTCGCGGGCATAGTGCAGCGCCTGCTTGCTGCCCCAGATCGCCACCGGCGGCTTGCTGGCGATTTCGGCGGCGCACTGCAGCGCCGCGTCCAGCATGGCGGCCTGCGTCTCGAATACTTCATTGACCAGCCCGCAGGCCAGCGCGCGTTGTGCGCCCAGACGCCGTCCGGTGTAGGCCATCTCTTTGGCGATGCCCAACGGGATCAGCTTGGGCAGCCGCTGCAGCGTGCCCACGTCGGCCACCATGCCGATGTTGATTTCTTGCACGCAGAAGAAGGCATCGGCCGTGCAGTAGCGAATGCACGCGGCCGTCACCATGTCCACCGCGCCGCCGATGCAGCCGCCCTGGATGGCGGCGATCACCGGAATGCGCAGCGTTTCGAGCTTGATGAAGGTGGCCTGCATGTCCGAGAGCAAATCGAAAATCGCCGCGCGGCCCTCGGCCGTACGCTCGTCGAGCGTGATGGCACCGCTGAAGGTTTCGAGCGCCATGCCCGCCGAGAAATGTTTGCCCGTGCTGCTGATGACCAGCGCGCGTGCCGAATGGTCACGGTGCAGCCAGTCCAGCGCAGCATCGAGCTCGCGCCAGAAGGTCGGGTGCATGGTGTTGAGCGCGTCCGGCCGGTTGAGCACGAGGTGGGCCACAGCCTGCTCCACCTGCAGGGTGAAACAGCTCAACATCGGGGCTTGGGCAGAACGGGGTGGCATGGTCTTGCTCCCATCGAGTGGTTGGGGGTGGAGCGGCGATGCTAGCGCCTTTGGGCGCTTGGCCCGCACGGTCCGCGGTCGCGCGGGTGACCCGCTCGTTCTGGCCGGACGCCGCTGCGGCCGGCGGCGGATTAGTCAGCCGATGCGCCAGCCGAAGGCGCGCGCGATCATCATCAGCGCCACCACCAGCGTGAGCAGGCCGAAGGCGCGGCGCAGATGCCCCGGGTGCAGACGCCGCGCCAGCACCCGTGTGGCCAGCAGCGCCACCACCGCACCCGCGCCGAATGGAATGGCCACCGCCCAGGGCAGGGCGCCGCTGGCCGAGGCGGCGAACACACCGCTGGCCGAGACCAGCGCGATCACCGCCAGCGAGGTGGCCTGGATGCTGCGCAAATCGAGGTTGCTCACATGCTGCAAGGCCGGAATGATGACGAAGCCGCCGCCCACGCCGAACAGCCCGCTGAGCAGGCCGGAGGTCAGCCCGGTGGCGCCGAGGGCGCGGGCGCAGCGCCCGGTCCAGCGCAGCCGGCCCTGTGCCGGGTCGAGCAGGCAGGGCAAATGCTCGCGCGGCGTGTCGTCGCCCGATGGCGCTGCCCGCAGGCTGCGCCAGGCCACCCACAGCAGCAGGCCGGAGAAGCCCAGCAGCATGGGCGTTGCAGGCAGGCGTGCCGCCAGCCACACGCCCGCTGGCGCGGTGGCCATGCCGAAGGCGCTCATGAATCCCGCGGCGCGGTAGCGCACGATGCCCTCGCGCAGCCCGAGCAGGGCGGCCAGCGCCGCGGCCGTGCCCACGGCGATCAGCCCGGTGGGCGCGGCTTGCTGCAGCGGCAGGTGCAGGCCGAACACCAGCAGCGGCACAGCCAGAATCCCGCCGCCAGCCCCGGTGAGCGCCATGATGACGCCGACCGCCGCACCCAGCACCAGAGTGAGGCCGCTCTGCGGTGCGGCCAGCACGGCATCGAGCAGTGGGTTCAGGGCTGGGACATCCATGCGGTCTGAGCAGCGGGGGCGGCCGGATGCGCCGGCCACAGGTCATGGCTTGAAAGAGTTGAAGGGGCTGGGCGTGAAGGCCGCGTCCAGGATGTTTCAGATCGCGTTGAGCGGGATTTTGAGGTAACTCACGCCATTGTCCTCCGGCGGCGGGAAGTGACCGGCGCGCATGTTCACCTGGACGGCCGGCAGGATGAGCACGGGCATTTGCAGCGTGGCGTCACGCGCTCGGCGCATGGCGACGAAGTCGGCCTCGCTCACGCCGTTGTGCACATGGATGTTGGAGGCGCGCTGCTCGGCGACGGTGCAAACATTGCACAGCGCGCGGCCGGCAGGCGGGTAGTCGTGGCAGAGGTAGATGGTGGTCTCGGGCGGCAGCGCCAGCAGCTTGCGGATGGAGCGGTACAGCGTGGGCGCGTCGCCGCCAGGGAAGTCGCAGCGCGCAGTACCCACGTCGGGCATGAACAAGGTGTCGCCGACGAACAGGGCGCGCGCGGTGCCGCTGTCAGCCGCGTCCTCGATGAGGTAGCTCATGCACGCGGGCGTGTGGCCGGGGGTGTGCAGGGCGCGCACACGCAGCGTGCCGATGGAAAAGCTCTCTTCATCGTCGAGCAGATGATCGAACTGCGAGCCGTCGCGCGAGAAGCCGGGCTCGGCGTTGAACAACTGGCCAAAGACGCCTTGCACCGTGGTGACGTGGCGGCCAATGGCCACGCGGCCGCCGACGCGCTCGCGCAGCCAGGCCGAGGCGCTGAGGTGGTCGGCATGCACATGGGTTTCGAGAATCCACTGCACCTGCGCGCCCAGCGCCTGCACCCGGTCGACCAGCTTTTGCGCGCTGTCGCTGCGGGTGCGGCCGGATTTGGGGTCGTAGTCGAGCACGCTGTCGATGAGCGCGCACTGCTGGGTGCTGCGGTCGAGCACGAGGTAGCTGAAGGTCCAGGTGGCTTCGTCGAAGAAGCTTTCGATGTGCAGGCGTTCGGACATGGTGAGGCGGTCGCAAACTCGGTGGGTTCGGAGAATCAAACAGGGCCAGGCGGCCGCCCCCTGTGACGACCGCCGGCCCGTTGGGGCTTACAGCGACTTGGTGGAGAAGTACCAGTCCACCGTTTTGTAGCCTTCGCTGGCGCGCTTGGCGGCGTCGGCGTCGGTCTTGGGCGGGGGCACGATCACCTCGCAGCCCGGCGTCCAGCCTTCGGGCGTGGCCACGCCGTGCTTGTCACTGGTCTGCATGGCGCTGAGCAGGCGGATGAACTCAGGGATCGAGCGGCCGTTGCTCATCGGGTAGTACACCATGGCGCGCAGGATGCCGTTGGGGTCGATGAAGAAGGTGGCGCGCACCGCCTGGGTGTCGGCGGCACCAGGGTGCACCATGCCGTAGGCGCTGGCCACTTCCATCTTGATGTCTTCGATGATGGGGAACGGAATGGTCACGCCGAACTTTTCCTGGATGTTGCGCGTCCAGGCCAGGTGCGAGAACAGGCTGTCGATGGACAAGCCCAGCAGTTCGCAGTTCATGGCCTTGAAGGTGTCGGCCGCCTTGGCGAACGCTATGAACTCGGTGGTGCACACCGGGGTGAAGTCGGCGGGGTGGGAGAACAGGATCAGCCACTTGCCCTTGTAGTCGGCAAGGCTCTTCTCGCCATGGGTGGTGCGCGCTTTGAAGGCCGGCGCCGGCTCGTTCAGGCGCGGCAGGGTGTGGATGGTCGAATCACTCATGATGAAACTCCTTGACGGTGGGTTGCGGAACGAAACTCGGCGACGCCGGCTTGGCCTGCTACGGCACTCGTGGCGTCGACCGATGCGAGAGTGTTGCATACCCTCCGGGGAATGTGGATGAATCCTCGCGATGACCGCGATAGCCCAGGGGTATGACCCGGGCGGGTCAGAACAGTTCGCCGCTGATTGCTTCTATTGTTGTAGCAATAGGCGACCGTTTCGCGCTGGGGTCTAAGGATTTTTTATCATCGGTGGCCGTTGCGGCAGCCGCAGACGCTGCCGCCAGCGGCTGCAGCGAGCCCACCCGCACGCCCAGCAGCCGAAAACGGCGGCTGAGGTCCAGACGCTTCAAGCACAGACCGGCGATGCGGCGGATCTGCGCCGCATCGGCGGTAGCCTGCTCGACCGTGACCTCGCGTGTGACGCGCTTGAAGTCGGCGTAGCGCAGCTTCACGCCGATGGTGCGGCCGACGTAGCCTTTGCGCTGCAGGTCGAGTGCCACTTGTTCGCACAGCCGGGTGAAGATGGCGCCGAGTTCGGCGCGGTCGCGCACGGCGTGCAGGTCGCGCTCGAAGGTGGTTTCGCGGCTGATGCTCACCGGCTCGCTTTCGGTCACGACGGGGCGGTCGTCGCGGCCCCAGGCGGCATCGAACAGCCAGGCGCCGTGGCTCGCGCCGAACTGCTCGACGAGCCAGTCCCGCTCGCACGCGGCCAATTGGCCGATCGTCTCGATGCCCAGCGCCGCAAGCCGAGCCGCAGTTTTGGGGCCCACGCCGTTGATCTTTCGGCAGGGCAGCGGCCAGATCAGCGTCTGCAGATCTTCGGGCTGCACGATGGCGATGCCATTGGGTTTGCGAAATTCGCTCGCCATCTTGGCCAGCAGCTTGTTCGGTGCGACGCCGATCGAGCAGGTCAGGCCCGTGGCGTCAAAGATGCTCTTTTGGATCAGCCGCGCCAGCACCCGCCCGCCCTCGCGCTGGCCACCGGGCACGTCGGTGAAGTCGATGTAGACCTCGTCGACGCCGCGGTCCTCCAGCACCGGCGCAATGTCGGTGATGACCTGCTTGAAGCGCCGCGAGTAGCGCCGGTATTCGTCGAAATCCACCGGCAGCAGGATGGCTTCGGGGCACAGTCGGGCCGCCTTCATCAAGCCCATGGCCGAGCCCACGCCGAAGGCGCGCGCCGCATAGGTGGCGGTGGTGATGACGCCGCGGCCCGTGTAGTCCTTGAGGCGCGGAAAGGCCGCCACCGGAATTTCTGAGAGCGGCAAGCCCGCATGTGCCTGCAGCAGCGCATCATCGGCGCGCCGCCGCGCCCCACCGATCACCACCGGCAGGCCCTTGAGCTGCGGGTAGCGCAGCAACTCCACGGAGGCGTAGAACGCATCCATGTCCAGGTGCGCGATGCGGCGGGGCAGGGCGGGCGGGCTCACACCCTGGAGCATAGGGCAAGGCTGTGGCACAGTGCGCGCGAGGCCGTGGCTTGCCTCGCAGAGGGAGGCGGCTCGAAGCGGTGCTCAAGGCCAGCGGTGCGTGCATCGAAGGCAGCGGGCAGGTGCTGTTGCGCGCCGCGGTGTCGTCGAGGCGCTGCTCTGCTGGCTGGGCTGGCGCTGCGGTATGCGCTTCCCATTCCATCCCGCAGCCGCTCGCGGGTCATTCAGGAGCTGGTTCAGCGTTGCCTTATCCCGCGCGCAGCGGCGTCGGGTAAGTCCCCGGCAGCAGCACGTCTAGGCCCACGGTGTCGATCTGGGTGTGGCCGCAGAAGGCCATGGTGAGGTCGAGTTCTTTGTGGATGATCTCGAGGCACTTGGTCACGCCGGCCTCACCCATGGCACCGAGGCCGTAGAGGAAGGCGCGGCCGATGTAGGTGCCGCGGGCGCCGAGCGCGCGCGCCTTGAACACGTCCTGGCCGCTGCGGATGCCGCCGTCCATGTGCACCTCGATGTCTTTGCCGACCGCGTCGACGATGGTGGGCAGCGCCTCGATGCTCGACTGCGCGCCGTCGAGCTGGCGGCCGCCGTGGTTGGAGACGATGAGTGCATCCGCCCCTGACTGCACGGCCAAGCGGGCGTCCTCCACGTCCTGAATGCCCTTGAGGATCAGCTTGCCGCCCCAGCGCTTCTTGATCCATTCCACGTCGCCCCAGTTGAGCGCGGGGTCGAACTGCTCGGCCGTCCAGGCCGCGAGGTTGGCCATATCGGAGACGCCCTGCACATGGCCGACGATGTTGCCGAACTGGCGCCGCCTCGTGCCCGCCATGCCCAAGGCCCAGCGCGCTTTGGTGGCGATGTTGATCATGTTCTTGATCGTGAGCTTGGGCGGCGCGGACAGACCGTTTTTCAGGTCTTTGTGGCGCTGACCGAGGATCTGCAGGTCCAGCGTCAGCACCAGCGCGCCACAGTTCGCCGCCTTGGCGCGGTCGATGAGGCGTTCGATGAAGCCGCGGTCCTTCATCACATAGAGCTGAAACCAGAAACCCTCGCCCGCGTGCTGCGCCACGTCTTCGATCGAGCAGATGCTCATGGTCGAAAGCGTGAACGGCACACCGAACCTGCGCGCGGCCCGCGCGGCGAGGATTTCGCCATCGGCATGCTGCATGCCGGTCAGGCCCGTGGGCGCCAGTGCCACCGGCATCGCCACCTTTTGCCCCACCATCGTGGTCGCCGTGGAGCGGTTCTCCATGTTGACGGCCACGCGCTGGCGCAGCTTGATTTTCTGGAAGTCGGCGCTGTTGGCGCGGTAGGTGCTTTCGGTCCAGGAGCCGGAATCGGCGTAGTCGTAGAACATGCGCGGCACGCGCTTTTGGGCCAGAACGCGCAGGTCTTCGACGTTGGTGATGATGGTCGGCATGGTGCTCCTCGTGTGTCTGGGTCGATGGCCCGAATGCTAGCCGCGCCCGCCCAGAGCCCCAACTGAAATTGGGCTCGCGCGGGTTGAAAAAAATGACGGGCCGACGCTGGGGCCATGCTGCCCTCTCAGCCTCTCAGCCTCTCAGCCCCTCAGGGTCGCCGGTAGCTGATGCGCTGGCGCGCCCAGTGGCGCGCGTCGAGGCGGTCCAGCCGCACCTGGCCGCCGCTCGAGGGCGCGTGCACGAAGCGGTTGTCGCCCACGTAAATACCCGCGTGCGTTGGCGGGCCGCCGTTGGCAAACAGCACCAGGTCACCCGCGCGCAGGTCTTCGGCGGGCACGGCTTGGCCCCAGCCATCGAGCGCGGCGACGGTGCGCGGCGGGCTGAGGCCGGCCGCGTTGCGGTAGACGTAGCCGATGAGGCCGCTGCAGTCGAAGCCCCCTTCGGGCGTGTTGCCGCCGTAGCGGTACGGCGTGCCGACGAGGCCGAGCGCGGCGATCACCACCTGCTGCGCCTCGTGCTCGCTCAGGCGTGCGGACACGGGTACCGCGGGTGCGGGCTCTGGCGAGCGCACCGGCCGCGTGCCGCAGGCGGCGAGCAGCGCGGCGCAGACGAGCACTGCGCTGGCGAGCGCGCCGCGGCGAAGAAAGATCGACACCGTTGTCAGGGGTTGCGCTGGCATGGCGCAACGGTACGCGAACTGCTGTCTGAATGCCAGAACTACCCCACGGGGTGGCAGAACTGCTGCCTTACCGCAGCCGCAGCCGCTGGCGGTGGCGCTCGATCTGCGCGCGGACCTGCTCGGGCGCGGTGCCGCCGAGCGTGCGGCGGGCGTCGAGCGACCCGCGCAGGCTGAGCACGTCGTACACATCGGGCCCGATCGCGGGGTGGAAGCCTTGCAGGACGGAGAGCGGCAGCTCGGAGAGGTCGCAGGCGTGGCTTTGCGCGGCTTTCACCGCGTGGGCGACGGTTTCATGCGCGTCGCGGAAGGGCAGGCCTTTCTTGACCAGGTAGTCGGCGAGGTCGGTGGCGGTGGCATAGCCCTTGCGCGCGGCTTCTTCCATGGCGACGGCATGGACCCGGATGCCGCCTTCCTTGCGGCCGGTCGCGGGGTTTAGCTGCCCACCGATCATCTCGGCAAAGATGCGCAGCGTGTCCTTGAGCGTGTCGACCGTGTCGAACAGTGGCTCTTTGTCTTCCTGGTTGTCTTTGTTGTAGGCGAGCGGCTGGCCTTTCATGAGCGTGACGCGGCCCATCAGATGGCCCACCACGCGGCCGGTTTTGCCGCGCGCGAGTTCGGGCACGTCGGGGTTTTTCTTCTGCGGCATGATGGAACTGCCGGTGGTGAAGCGGTCGGCGATCTGCACGAAGCCGAAGTTCTGGCTCATCCACAGGATCAGCTCTTCCGACAGGCGGCTGATGTGCACCATGCACAAAGACGCGGCGGCGGTGAACTCGATCGCGAAGTCGCGGTCGCTCACGCCGTCGAGGCTGTTTTGGCAGAGCTGCGGCTCGCCGCGCTCGTCGATCATGCCCAGGGTGCGGGCCACGCGCGCGCGGTCGAGCGGGTAGGTGGTGCCGGCGAGTGCTGCGCTGCCCAGCGGCAGCCGGTTGGTGCGGCGGCGCGCGTCGGCCAGGCGCTCGGCGTCGCGGGCGAACATCTCCACATAGGCGAGCAGATGGTGCGCAAAGCTCACGGGCTGCGCGACCTGCAGGTGCGTGTAGCCCGGCATGATGGTGTCGACATGCTCGGCGGCGACGTCGACCAGTGCGCGCTGCAGTTCTTCGAGCAAGGCGCCAATCGCGTCGATTTCATCGCGCAGCCACAGCCGCACGTCGGTCGCCACTTGGTCGTTGCGGCTGCGGCCGGTGTGTAGCCGCTTGCCCGCGTCGCCGACGAGCTGCGTCAGGCGCGCCTCGATATTGAGGTGCACGTCTTCGAGGTCGAGCTTCCACTCGAACGCGCCGCTCTCGATTTCGGAGCGGATTTGCGCCATTCCACGCTGGATATCGGCCCAATCGGCGGCTGAAATGATGCCTTGCGCGGCGAGCATCTCGGCATGTGCGAGGCTGCCGGCGATGTCCGCGCGCCATAGGCGCTGGTCGAAGAACACGCTCGCGGTGTAGCGTTTGACGAGATCGCTCATCGGCTCGGAGAACAGCGCCGACCAGGCCTGGGACTTCTTGTCGAATTGGTTTTGTGACATGCGTGGAATCGCGGGATAGGAGCGGGGAGGGACCGATGCGGGCCGGCGGGTGATGGCCGGGCCGCCACGGGCAGGCGGCTCGACGCGGTGGCGGCGCGCGGGGATGTCGCCAATAATTGCCAGCCACACGAGCCGAATCCGGATGAGCGAAGCGCAAATTCTATCGACCCCTGGCCCTCGGGCCACGCATGCAGCAGGCCCAGGCCGAGCGAGCAACGGCGGCCCACTGGTCTTCGACGCTTGCCGCACCGGCGTGGTGCTGCGTGCCGTGCTGGCCGTCGAAGCGTGGACGGCGGTGATGGTGATGTTCGAGTCGCGCGACCTCATGGGCTGGCTCTGGCGCTTCTCGATGGCCACGGGGGCGGTCTTGCCCGCGACGCTGGCTTGGTTGATCGTGGCCTGCATGCTCAAGCGACCTTTGGCGCGGTTGACATTACCAGGGCAGTACCTGGCGGGCGCGGGTTTGGGCGCGCTCATGGGCCTCTACGGATGCGGCTTGCTCGCCTTGGCTGGGTTTGCAACGTCCGTGCCGTGGCTGGCCAGTGCGCTCGCTGGCGCGATGATGGCCGCGCAGCTCGTCGCCGCGCTGGTTTGGCGCGCGCGGGCTCGTTCGCCCGCGGACGTGCAGGCGCGGTTGGTCGAACTGCAGGCACGCATCCGGCCGCACTTTCTGTTCAACACGCTCAACACCGCTATCGCGCTCGTGCGCGACGAGCCCGCGCGGGCCGAGGCCGTGCTCGAAGACCTGGCCGAGTTGTTCCGGCTGGGCTTGCAGTCGCCCGAGGGCGCGGTTCCGCTGGCGCGCGAGCTGGAACTGGCGCGCCGCTACCTCGAAATCGAGCAGCTGCGCTTTGGGCGTCGCTTGCAGATTCGCTGGTCGCTCGACCCCGCGGCCGAAGGCGCGGCGCTGCCGCCGCTGCTGCTGCAGCCCTTGATCGAAAACGCGGTGCGGCATGGGGTCGAGCCCAGCCCCACGGGCGCCGAGATCGAGTTGCGCACCGAGCGCCGGGGTGGGCGGGTCGTCATTACCCTCGTCAACAGCTTGCCGGGGGGCGCGGGCGCAGCGGGCAACGGCATCGCGCTCGAAAACGTGCGCTCGCGCTTGGCGCTGCTGCATGATGTCGAGGTGGGCTTCGATGCGGGCCTGGTCGACGGGCGCTACCGCGTGCGCATCGAAATCCCAGCAGAGCCCCTGGCCACGGGAGGACCCCATGGCTGAAGGCATCGAGGCAGCATCGGCACCGTTGCAGGTTTTGCTGGTGGACGACGAGGACCTGGCCCGCGCGCGGCTGCGCCGGCTGGTGGAGGCTTGTCCCGACCCGGCGGCCCAAGTCGCCGCCGAAGCCGCAGACGGGGCTACCGCAGCCGCTTTACTCGCGCAGCGGCGTTTTGACTGCGTGCTGCTCGACATCCACATGCCCGGAACCGACGGACTCGCGCTCGCGCGCCAGTGGCGCGAGGCGGGCAGTGCGCCCGCCGTGATTTTCGTCACCGCCTACAGTGAACATGCGCTCGATGCCTTCGACGTCGAAGCGCTCGACTACCTCACCAAGCCCGTTCGCGCGGAGCGGCTGTCGATGGCGCTGCGCAAGGTGCGATCGCGCCAGCCTTCGCCCTCTCAGTCGTCCGAGCGGCGCGCGCCGGCGCCCGCAGCGCAAGCCTTGCTGGTGCACGAGCGGGGCCGGGTCGAGCGTGTGCCGATCCACGAAGTCCTTTACGTCAAGGCCGAACTCAAATATTTGACCTTGCGCACCGCGCAGCGCAGCTACATCGCGGAGGGCAGCCTCAGCGAGCTCGAACAACACCACGGCGACTACTTCCTGCGGGTGCACCGAAACGCTTTGGTGGCTCGCCATGCCTTGCGTGCGCTCGAGCGCGCGCCTGACGCCGAATGGGACGAGCTCTGGTGGGTGCGGCTCGACGGCCTGGAGGAGCGCCTGCAGGTCTCGCGTCGACAACTCGGCGGCGTCCGCGAGGCCCTCGAAGCGGTCGCAAAAGTGCAAAAACAATAGCTAAAGAGCACCGTTTCGCGCTGGGATCCGGGCAATTTCTCTCGAAAATGCTGCGGTTCGGCCTAAATCCGGCAGTTGGGCGCGCCCGGGCGGGTCGTCATCGGGCGCGCGGGCAAGGCGCAAACCACAGCCATGGCGCTGGCCATGGCGAGGATTTGCAACGCCGCCCCCGCGCCCGAGGGCGACTCGAACGGGTGCGCAGCGCTCACCCGATCGGTGAACCGCCTCCGCTGCAAAAACCAGTGCAACAACAACACCTTGCATTCATCGAGAAGCGGTCAACTGCCGGATTTAGGTTCAGTCGACCCGAGCCCCTGTCATGCGCACGATGCGCTCGTATTTCGCGCGTTCGGCTTGCATGAAGGCCCCAAAGGCTTGCGGCGTGCTTGGCACCGGCTCAGCCATCAGGCGTGCAAAGCGCTGGCGCACCTGCGCGTCGTTGAGCGCAGCGACGAAGGCCGTGTTGAGCTGCGCGATGCGCTCGGGCGGGGTGCCCGCGGGGGCGACCAGCCCCCACCAGGTATCGACCGCAAAGCCCGGCAAGGTCTCGGCCAGAGGGGGAACGTCGGGCAGCAGGGGGCTGCGCTGCGCCGTCGTGACCGCCAGTGCCCGGATCTTGCCTGCGCTCAGGTTGGGCGCGGCGGTGGCGAGGTTGTCGAAGTTGAAGTCGACCTGGCCCGACAGCAACGCCAGTTGCGCCGGCGCACCGCCGTTGTAGGGGATGTGGACCACGAAAATCTTGGCCTCGCGCTTGAACCATTCCCCAGCCAGGTGCCCGGCGCTGCCGTTGCCGCCGCTGCCGTAGTTCAGCTCGCCCGGGCGGGAGCGGGCATAGGCGACCAGGTCGCTGACGCTGCGGATGCGCAGCCGCTCGGCCGTCGCCGCATTCATGACCAGCACATTGGGCACGCGCACCATTTGCGTGATGGGGGCGAAGTCGCGCGCGGCGTCGAAGGGCATTTTCGCGAACAGCCAAGGGTTGATGGCATGGGTCGCCACCGCCGCAATCCCGATGGTGTAGCCGTCGGGCGCTGCTTTGGCCACCGCATCGGCGCCGATGTTGCCACCCGCGCCGGGCCGGTTTTCGATGACCACCGGCCCGAGTGAGCCTTTGACCTGCTCGGCCAGCACCCGCGCCGTGGTGTCGATCGGCCCACCGGGCGCATAGGGAACGATGAGGCGCAGGGGTTTGCCGCTGTCGGCCGCGGACCAGGGCAGGACGCTCAATCCGAGGGACGCGCAGGCGGCTTTCTGGAGCAGGCATCGACGTTTCATGCCGAGATTCTCGCCCCCGACGCGCCGTCCGCGCATCGCAACAATCCCTTACCCGGCTTTACGTTCTTGGGGTCATCGGCAAGGCCTCGGTTGGCGTTGTTGGGGTGTGGTCGGGCAGGCGCTTGGTCGCCGTCGATTCACGATCCAACACTCTGATTTATTGGAAGGAGCCCACGATGAACCAACTTCTGCGGACGCTGTTCTTGAGCGCCACCCTCGCAGCAGCCGGCAGCACCTTTGCGCAACCGGCGACGCCTCGGGTGGACCAGCGTGAAACCCATCAGCAACAGCGCATTGCCCAAGGCGTGGCTTCGGGCCAGCTGACGCCGCGCGAAACGCAGCGCCTCGAGGCGGAGCAAGCCCGCATCGAGCGGACGGAAACCCGCGCCAAGGCCGACGGCGTGGTCACCCCGGCAGAGCGCCGTCACCTCGCCCACGAGCAAAACCGCGCCAGCCGCCACATCGCCAAGCAAAAGCACGACCGCCAACGTCTGCACTGATACAGCGCTGCCTTAGGGCAACGCTGAACAAGTCCCTCACGCGCCATCACGGGAGCGTTAGAACTCCCAAGCCAAGCCGACGGTGCCGAAGTCGCGGCGATTGCCGCGACCGGCGGCTCCGTAGATCTTCAAACCCGGCTGGATCTCAAAGCGCAGGCCCAGTTGCGTGTCGGCGCGCGCGTCCTGCGCCCGACGCAGATCGAGGGTGAGCTGGAGATGCTCGGCCAGCGGGTGCTCGTAGCCCACACTCCAGAAGGCCACGCGGCCCAGCAGACCTTCGGACTCGGCGCGCTGCGTCCCCAGATTCGCATGCACCGCATGGCCCGTTGCGTCGCGATGGCTTGCCAGCAGCGTCAGCGACCATTCATGCCCTGTTTCGTGTTGCGGTTCGCCGGGAGGCGCGCTGGGTCGGTGCCGTTGCGCGTGGCTCACGTCCAGCAGCACGCCCAGGCTCAGGCCGGTTTCGCTCTGCAGCGGCACCCACTTCACGGAGAGGCCGCGCACTTGGGCGGTGTCTGCGGGGTGGTTTGTCCGATCGCGCTCGGAGGCGGCCGATAGGCCCAGTTCCACCTTGGGCAGGGGCGCAAAGCCAAAGGCCAGTTCCTCGCTGCGGGCCAGCGCATCCCAGGTGTGGCGAGCCTCGATCTTGAAGCCACCGGCCTCCAGCGTCCCGGCGTCGTCGGTGAGCATGGGGCTCTCGGCATGGCTGGCGAGGGCCCAACTGACACCCAGCACGGTTGCGGCCGCGTGCCGCCACGGGCAGGGCCGATGGTGGATGCGCGCGGCAGCCATGACTTACGCAGCCGCCTTGTCCGCCTCGGTGGTGAAGGCGTCGGCGAAAAATTCCTGTTCGGGCAGGCCCGCGGCCAGGTAGTCGCGGCGGGCCGACTCGATGACGATGGGCGCGCCGCAGGCATAGACCTGGTGGCCGCTGAGGTCCGGCGTGTCTTCGAGCACGGCACGGTGCACGAAGCCGGTGCGCCCCGTCCAGGCGTCTTCGGGCTGCGCGTCCGACACCACCGGCACGTAACGCAGCCAAGGCGTGGTCGGCAGTTGCGCGCGCACCCAGGCGTCCAGGTACAGGTCGGCCGGGCGACGGCCGCCCCAATACAGGGTTGCGGGGCGGGTGTTGCTGATGAATTGCAAATGTTCGATCAATGCTTTGATCGGGGCGAAGCCCGTACCCGAGGCGAGCAGCACCATGGGCCGGTCAGACTCCTCGCGCAGGTAAAAGCTGCCCTGCGGTCCTTCGATGCGCAGAATTTCGCGCTCTTTCATCGCGCCGAACACATGGTCGGTGAACTTGCCCCCGGGCATGTGCCGGATGTGAAACTCGGCGACCGGCACGGGCGTGCTCGACCCTTCGAGGGTGCGCATCAGCGTGTGGGGTGCGTTGGCCATGCTGTAACTGCGACGGGTGCCGTCGCGCAGCAGGATGTCGAGGTACTGGCCCGCGAGGTAGGTGAAGGCATCGCCCGCCGGCAGCTGCAGTTCGAGGCGCATGACGTCGCTGGCGAGCCGCTCGAGCCGGGCGACGCGCGCGGGCATTTTCTTGATCGGGGGAAGTCCTTCGGCCGTGACCTGCCGGGACTCGATCACGACGTCGCTTTGCGCAACCGCGCAGCAGGTCAACACATAGCCCTGTGCCTCCTCCTCGGCGGACAAGGCCTTCTCTTGATGCGGGCCGTGCACCACGCGCCCGTCGAGCAGCTTGCATTTGCAAGAGCCACAGGCCCCGTCCTTGCAACCATAGGGAAGGCCCACGCCGTGGTGCAGCGCGGCCGAGAGGATGGTTTCGGCCTCGCGCGCCTCGAACGAGCGCCCGCTGGGCTCAACGGTGATGGTGTAAGGCATGTTTGGGTATCCTTCGAGTGCAACGCTGGGCAGCCCCAGCGCGGGTCGATTCCGTGCTGGGCTCGGACATCGAGCATCAGGGGCCGATCGCCTCTGCGGTTCTGCGGGGCTTGCCGCGTTGTTTAGCCAGTGATTGGGGAACCGAATTTTGCCTTCAAACCAAAGTCCTCTCGGCGCACTGCCTGCGCGCTTTCGCCGCGAGCGCGTCCTCATCGTCGGTTGCGGGGACGTGGGCTTGCGCGTCGCCGCACGCCTCAAGCCGCGCGTGCGTCGTTATGCATTGACCTCGTCGCCCGAGCGGGTGCCGCAACTGCGTTCCGCTGGCATCACCCCGCTGCTTGGCAACCTCGATCGGCCCGAGACGCTCGCTCGGCTCGCCGGCATCGCCACGCGCGTCGTTCATCTGGCACCGCCACCGAGCGACGCGGGCCAGCAATGGTGGCGCGATCGACGCACTGCGGTGCTGACCCAAGCCCTGCGTCGCCGCAGCCGGCCACGATCACTCGTCTATGGATCGACCTCGGGCGTGTATGGAGACTGTCGGGGCGCGTGGGTCGCGGAAACCCGCCCTGTGGCGCCTCAGACCCCGCGTGCGCAAAGGCGGGTGGACGCCGAGCGGATGCTCCGGTTTTTCGGGCGCGGCGGCACGCGCGTGACGATCCTGCGGATCCCCGGCATTTACGCGCCCGATCGGCCTGGTGGCACGCCGCGGGAGCGACTGCTGCGGGGCACCCCCGTCCTTGCCGCGGAGGATGACGTCTACACCAACCATATCCACGCCGACGATCTGGCGCGCGCCTGCCTGCTCGCGCTTTGGCGGGGGTCTGCGCAGCGCGTGCTCCACGTCAGCGACGACAGCAGCTTGCGCATGGGCGAGTACATGGACCTCGCCGCGGACCTCTATGGACTGCCCCGGCCGCCGCGCGTGCGGCGCTCCGAGGCGGAGCGGACGCTGCCGATTTCGCTGCTGAGCTTCATGGGAGAAAGCCGTCGGCTCGTCAATACGCGCCTCAAGCGCGAACTTCGGCTGCGCCTGCAGTACCCGACACCGACCGTCGGCTTGCTCTCCAAAAAATAGCGAAGAGCCGGCTATTGACGCCGGCCCCCAGCGTAAAAAGCAAGGAAATTGGCTCAGGCAAGCTTGTCGAGCGTGCCGGTGGCTTCGGCCAGCAGGTAATAAAAGGTCACGCGGCTCTTGCGGTTGACGCCCTTGAGTTTTTCCAGGACTTTTGCAATCCCCGCTTCGGCAGCCTCCGGCGACAGCCCCAGTTTCTTGGCCGCAAAGCCGTCGCGGACGGTCGCGAGCTCCTTGGGGTCGGAACCAGAAACCAAGGATGAATCCGGATTGCGCAGCGCAATACCGCAGTACTTCACGATGGCGTTGACTGCCGCTTCGCTGGCATTGGGGGCGTATTTGCGCACGTCGGCGAGATAGTCGCTCATGGTTCAGTCTCCTGTTTCGACAAAAAGGCCCGGCCGCGAGCCGCGTGGATCGTCAGCGGTACAGCCGGAGTGGCTTGCCGGCGCCGCTGAGCGCCAGCAGTGCCGATCATTACACGGGCGCGGGGCGGCTTGGGCCGCAGACGGGCTTGGGGCCAGGGCACGCGCCCATCCGTGTGGAATATTTGGCATCGGTGCTGGCTGGGTGTCACATGAGGGTGCTGCTTTTGTGTTGACTTTCCGCGCGCGGCTGCTGGGTGCATAAACGCTTTCGTCTGTATCAATGCGAAACGTTGTTGCCGCGGACTTCTTGCATAGGCTTGCGGTCGGGACAACTCAAACGCAGGGAGAAACTCATGACCATTTCGAATCGCTCCTCGTGGATCGCTCGGCGTCGGTTTCTGGCGTTGGGAGCGTCTGCCATCATGGGCGGCGCTGCACGCGCGCAGACGTCTTTGGGACCGCTGGGCTTGCTGGTGCCGGCCTACATCGACCCAAGCGTCGACATGAGCTCCTGGAACGTGTTGGCGACGACGGCGACCCGTGTGCCTTTGCTGGCGATCATGAATCCGTCGAGCGGGCCAGGGCGCCGACTCGATGCCTATTACCTCGCAGCCGCGCAGGCCGTCGCGCAATCCGGCGGGCGGGTGCTGGGTTATGTCTACACCTCGTATGGAAAGCGGTCGCTCTCCGCCGTGCAAGCCGACGTGGATCGGTATTTTTCTTGGTACCCGGTGGCGGGAATCTTCTTCGACGAAATGGCCTCGACCGCCACGTCGCGCAACCTGAACTATTACGGCACGCTGGCCACGTACGTCCGAAGCAAGGGCCTGGGTGCCATGATCGTCGCGAATCCGGGCGTCGCCTTCGATCGGGCGTTTGCCGAGAATCGGACCGCAGACGTCTTTGTCGACGCCGAAGACCCCGCGGATACGGTTCTTTCGAGCGGTCAAGCGAGTTGGACGCAAAACTATTCCCCGGGGATGTTTGCCGAACTGGCCTACGCCGCGGGCGATGATGCGGCAGTCGTGCGGTCCTTGGCTCAGCGCCGCATCGCTTGGGTCTACTCGACCCGGCTTCCCGCAGCCGACCCTTGGGCCGCGCTGCCGGATGACTTCGCGGCCGAAGTCGATGCGCTCATCGGCATCAACGCCACCCGCTGAGTCGCTGCGCACCGGTGCAGCCGATGCCCTGGCGGCAGCCCGCCCGTTCAGCGAGGCATGGGAACCGGTGAGGCTGCTGCCGGGGTGGGGCCCAAGGCTGCGGGCTCGATCGGGATGATCTGCACCCGCACCCAGGCACCCGGGTCTTGCGCCATGTGCGTGATGTATTGTTTGCCCGCGTATTCCCACGTGACCTGGTAGCCGATGACCCGGCTTTCGACCACGTTCTGCGTCGTGCACTGCTGGGCCGCTTGAGCTTGGGCACGGTTCGAGCTTTCGATCTGGTTGCCGACGATCGCGCCGCCGACGATTCCGGCACCGGTGGCGAGGTCGCGCCCTGAGCCGCCGCCGATGGCATTGCCGATCACCCCACCGGCTATGGCTCCGATCACGGCACCGACACCCGTGCTCGTTGGGCTTGGCGGGGTGGCTGGCGGGGCGCAGACCTGCCGCTGCACCGTGACCGGCTGCACGATCGGGGTCGACGACACCACCCGAGCCCATTCGTCGGCCTGCGCCGCCCAGGGCATGGCGGCAAGCACCGCCGCGCCGCAGAGCAGCAGCGGCAGCGAGGGACGGCGAGTGACCGCTTTCTTGTTCATCAGGACCTCCGAGGCCAGAACGTGTGGAAAAGTGCTTGAGCAGCACGTTTTTAGATGGGTGCTGCTCCTCCGAACGTCAAGAGCGCATTAACATGAATCCTTCGTGATCACTCAAACCGGCCGGTACGACTACAGCAGCGGCCCGTGCACCTCGGCGGTTGACCCATGATGCATCTTTCCCGGTTTCGCGTTCTGGTCCAGCTCAGCGACCCGCACATCGTGCGTCCAGGCCGTCTTCTTGAAGGCGAAATCGACACGGCGGAATTTCTTCGATGTGCGGTCCAAAGCGTGCGGGCCCTGCCCGAGCGGCCCGATGCGGTGCTCGTGAGTGGCGACCTCGTCGACGCGGGACACGAGGACGAGTATGCCCATTTGCGCACCCTGCTCGAACC